>DATECI010000308.1:0-3003 GCA_035286985.1 Gemmatimonadales bacterium | reverse complement strand
AGAAGCAGCCGGCAGCAGCCGCTGGACGACGGCGCGCATGGAATCGGAAGCCATCACGCCGGGATAAAGCCGTCCACCGATCAGAAAGGTCGGCGTTGCCGGTACACCGAGCTGCTGGCCCTCGTTCGCGCTCGCCTGGATCCGGCCCGCGTACCGGGCGCTGCGCATGCAGGAGTCGTAATCCGCCCCGGCGAGCCCGATCGCCGTGGCGTAGTCACGGAACCGGCCAGCGGCGTCCCGAGCCACCGACCATTCGGACTGCCGGTCGTAGATCGCCCGGTGCATTTCCCAGTACTTCCCCTGGTCGTTGGCACAGGCGGCCGCATGGGCGGCCATCCGGGCGTAACGATGGGCCCCATCGAGCGGAAAATCCCGATAACGCCAGCGGACCTGGCCCGATTCGATCAGCTGCCGGCGCACGGTGGGGAATTGCACCAGCTCGAAGTCCCGGCAGGCGGGGCATTGATAGTCGGCGTATTCGGTGACTTCAACCGGGGCGGCGTCGGAGCCGAGGAGATAGCCTCGGAATCCCGAGGTGTCGGTGACTCCCACCACCACCCCCGCGGGAATGCTGACGCTCTTCGGCTTCCATACCAGCCAGGCCAGCGTAGCTACGCCAGCCAGCGCGACCGCGCCCAACAGGAGGTAGAATCGACTCAGTCCGGACCGGGGGTGCGCCATGGCTCGTCGTCCTCGGGATCAGGGCTCAAGATCTCGCTTTGCTGCCTCGCCTCTTCCACCAATCGGCGGTGCTCGGAAATCTCTGGTGTGTCGTAGGTGGATCGAACTTCATAGTGGAACAATTCCGACCGCAGGTCTCCCAACCTCCGCAGCAGCTCCGGGACGTGCTGGAGAACCCGATCGGACCGATCCAGTTCCAGGATTCGCTGGGCCAGGGCCCGCAGCATTCGCCGGAGCGCCTCGACCCGAGCCTCGCCGTAAATCTCTTCGTGGTTGTCGGCCATCTTCCGTCCCAACGCCCTGTCGAACCGTCTACCCGACCGTCGGTCGAGTGCGCAAATGTAATCGAACCCGCCCCCACCCCTTTGCGCCGCCCCCGCATCGGCGATTATATTGTTTCCAAGCAACGGCTTACGCCCAAGGCTCCCGGCAGGAACCCCCCTCAAAGGAAGGTGCATGACGATCCGCAAGAAGACCGGTCAGTCCGCAGGACCCTCGATGGTAGACCAGGCGCGGGATGAGCTGTTCAGTCAGATCCTCCGCTGCGGCGTCACCGAGGCCGAACCCGAGCATCAGAAGGAATGGATGGACGATACCATGCAGTATCTCTCCGAGCGCTACCCTGATCTGAGCAAGAACGAGCTGGCCCAGGTCCGTGTCCTGGGGGAGCGATTCTGCAAGCCGGTCGTGCGGACCAAGCCCGAAATCGCCGCGTCTCCGGCAAACTGAAGACATAGTCCCGACGATTCCGCCATCCGGGCATCGCCTGCTTGGCTCTTCTCTACCCTCCACCTCTTTGCTGCCGTCAGCGGGGCTGCCAGCCTCGTGGAAACCGTCGCCAATGGTATGCCCCCCGGATCCGAAACCCGCCTCCAAGCCCCCCTTCGATCGCCCAACCTCCTCGCAGACCCGGGCTGCTTTCCAGGCCGACATAGAGCAACAGATAGCCCCCCCGCCCAGCACCGACCACGCCGGCTAACCCGCCGCCGAAGTAGACTCCCACTCGGCCCGCCGCCCGCGGGGCCAGCTGATATTCGACCGCCGCCTCGGCCCGGGCGCTCGCAGAATCTCCCAGCACCCCCGCTCCTACCGAGATCGCACCGCGGGTCCCGCCCAGCGCTCGGAGAGCGAGGCGGGGACCCCCAACGATCCCGAATCGCAAACTGTCGGTAATGCTCAGGGTGGTATGCGCCCCCCATTCGACGACGACCGGCTCGCCACCCCCGGCCCGCTGGGCGGGGAGCGGCGAAGCAGCGAACAGGGAGCAGAGGAAAGCGAAACCGCCCGCGAGCGGGAGCTTCACCCGAGATCGAGGTCGTACGTGATGGCGATGTCGGTGTTCAGGGACTGCAGAACCGAGCAGTACTTCTGGTGGGACAGATCCACCGCTCGGCGGGCTTTCGCTTCGTCCAACCCTTCGCCCCGGATGCGATATGTGAAGTGAATCGTCAAGTACCGCTTGGGATGGTCCGGCGCGCGCCGGCCGGATACCCGAGTGACGAGTTCCTTCAGATTGACTTGCATCTTCTGGAGAATGCCGACGATGTCGGCCCCGCTGCAGGCCGCTGCCGCCAGCAGCAACGTCACCATGGGACCGGGGGCTTGCTGGCCCTGTTCCGCGTCGATGAGGGAGGTCGGGCCGCCAGGCAACCCGCCCCGGAAGCGGAGCCCACCCTCCCAGTGGACCACCGCGTTGCGAACATTGTCGTCGGTCATGAGGAGTTCCTTTGACGCGGTCGGTCGTCCGACCGTCCGACCTTACAATGCCCGCTTTTCCGCCGCCGCCGCTCGCCCGTAGTCCCAGATAGCGTAGAGGGCGACGGCCGCAGTGGCCCACGCCAGCGGGCGGAGCAGGACGGAGCCGAGCAAAAACGCAAAGATGGTGAGCAGTTGCCCCACCGTCACGGCCTTCCCTCCCAGGCGGGCGGGAATCGTGGCGGGCCTCCGAAGCAAAACGGTAGCGAGAAACGCGGTCGCGGCGGCGAGGTCCCGGGCCAGAACGCCGAGGATTTCGAGCACGGACAAGGACCCGGAGGCAACCACGACGACAAACGCCGCGACCATGAACACCTTGTCGGCGACCGGGTCGAGGAATACTCCAAGTCGGGAGCCCCCCCACCGGCGCGCCACCAACCCATCGGCAAAGTCACTCAGTGCTGCAGCCGCCAGGAAGGCAACTCGCCAGCCCATGTCCGGAACCACCACAAAGGCCACCGCCAGCGGAATCCGGACCGCGGTGCACAGATCGGCGGGAGACCACCGCATGGTCCGAACCCCCTCCGGCTCCGCTCCTCTCACCAGCTCTCCTGCTTGCATCCGTGC
>DATECI010000307.1:0-4800 GCA_035286985.1 Gemmatimonadales bacterium | reverse complement strand
CACAATCTGCCCGTACTCGTTACGGTATCGCTTGGGGGTCCGCACGTAGCCCCGGCTCTCGAAGATGAGAAGGCGGTGAGGCTCGGCGTTCATCCCATAGCGGTGCAGAATGCCCCGGTGAATCACCAGGTAATCGCCCTTGCGATACGGGAGATCCCCGAAGGGAGTCTCGAGCACCCCGCTTCCCTCCCCCACGTACACCACCTCGTCGGCCTGGCCATTCTTGTAGAAGTGCGAGTCTTGCGCGTTAGGCCGAGCGAACAGCATCCCGATATCCTGATTGAACAGGAGTACGCTGCGGTCGAGGGTGGGGCTCCCCCCTTCCGGAATGCGGGCGGTGAGAAAATGCCGGTGCCGCAGGGTGCGATCGGGGTCGGCCTCCCACACGATGTCGCGAAGCCGCTTCACCGCCAGCACGGTGGTGGGGGGATGGACGTGGTAGAGCAGCGAGGCGGGCCCGGTAAAGCCCTCGTTCCCCATAAGCTCCTCGGCGTACAATCCGCCGTCCGGCCGCCGAAAAGCGACGTGCCGCTTCCGGGGGACCTGGCCTAGGCTGTGGTAGATGGGCATGGCCCGAAAAGCGTCAACGGTCCCTCAAAGGTTTCCCCTGCGAGCTTGTTCGCGCTCGATCGCCTCGAACAACGCCTTGAAGTTGCCCTTGCCGAAGCTCTTGGCGCCCTTGCGCTGAATGATCTCGAAGAAAAGCGTGGGCCGGTCCTGGACCGGCTTGGTGAAGATCTGCAGCAGGTACCCCTCGTCGTCCCGGTCTACCAGAATACCGAGCTGCCGGAGCGCGTCGAGCTTTTCGTCGATCTTCCCCACCCGGTCCGGCACCGTCTCATAGTAGACCGCGGGAACCTCGAGAAACTCCACCCCGTGATCCTTGAGCCGGGACACCGCGGCGATGATGTCATCGGTGGCGAGCGCCAGGTGCTGGACCCCGGGGCCGCGGTAGTACTCGAGGTACTCGTCGATCTGGCTCCGCTTCCGCCCCTCGGCGGGCTCGTTGATCGGGAACTTGATCCGCCCGTTCCCATTGGCCATGACCTTCGACATCAGGGCGCTGTATTCGGTCGAGATGTCCTTGTCGTCGAAGCTGAGAATCTGACTGAAGCCCAGCACCGTGCGGTAGAAGTCCACCCAGCGATTCATCCGGCCCAGCTCGACGTTGCCGACGCAGTGGTCGATGTACAGGAGTCCCGCCGGAGGGGCCTGGTAGAGACCGCTCAGCGGTTCGAAGCCGGGCAGGAAGACCCCCCGATAGTTCCGCCGTTCGATCAGGGAGTGGATGGTTTCGCCATAAGTTTTGATCCCCGCGGTGACGGCCTCTCCCGTTGCGTCCTGGATCACCGTCGGCTCCTGGGCCGGTTCGGCGCCCCGGCTCACGGCCGCCTCGAAGGCTTTTCGCGCGTCGTCCACCCAGAGCGCGATGTCGTGCACTCCGTCGCCGTGGCGGAGCACGTGGTCTGCCACGGGATGGTCGGGGCGAAGTGCGGTGGTGAGCACCAGGCGGATCTGGCCCTGCTGCAGGACGTAGCTCGCGCGGTCGCGGGTTCCCGTCTCGGGGCCGCGATAGGCGACCCGCCGGAACCCGAACGCGGTTTCATAATAGATGGCCGACTGCCTGGCGTTTCCGACGTACAGCTCGATGAAATCCGTGCCGTTGATCGGAAAAGTGTCGGTCACGGCGGGCTCGGGGAGGGCTTGCGTGGCCATTCGTTTTGCCTCCGGTCCGAGGGAATATAGCTACCTGTCGATCTCCACTCGCGCCACCTCGCCCCGCAGCCTGCTCCGCACTCGCCCCAGGAGGACGGCGGCGGTGGCGGCGAGACCCAGCACCAATCCCCACCAGAGTCCTCGGGGGCCCCATTCGAGGCGGAAAGCGAGAACGATACTGACGGGGAGCCCGATCACCCAGTAGCCCAGAAGACTGAGCACGACCGGGACCCGGGTATCCCCGATTCCTCGGAGGACCCCGATCGCCACGGCCTGGAGCCCATCGAACACCGCGAAGCACCCGCCGAGCACGATGAGCGCGCCGGCGAGGGTGATCACCGCCGGATCGGGACTGTAGACCGCGGCCAGGGCGCGAGGGAACATGACAAACAGGATCGCTGAGCCCGTCATGAACCCCGCCCCAACCAGCAGTGCGCCCACCGCGGCGCGGCGGGCTTGGGCGTGGTCGCGAGCTCCGATGGCCCGCCCGACCAGGACCGCGGCCGCTGCGCCGACTCCCTGAGGAACCATGAATACGATCGCTGAAAGATTCAGCGCGATATGGTGACCTGCCAGGGCCAGGGCACTGATCCGGCCCATCAGGGCACCCACGACCCCGAACACTCCGTACTCGAAGAACATTTGCGCGCCGATCGGCACCCCCAAGCGCACCATTCGTCCCAGGGGGATGAGGTCGCTGGATTCGGCACGCCAAGGACGCAGCCGGGGGCCGAGCTCCCGCCATCCAGCCAGGAGCAACGCCCCGGCCAGAGCCCAGCGGCTGAGCGTGGTCGCGAGTGCCCCGCCGGCCACCCCGAGTGCCGGCGCGCCAAGCTGGCCGTAGATGAGGACCCAGTCGAGCAGCGCATTCAGGAGGTTGGCGCCGAGCGTGACCCACACGATCGGTGCGATCCGGCCCAGCGCCTGGAGGGTTTGCCGGAAGACGATGAAGACGTAAAACGGGAGGACCCCCGGGATGATGATCCACGTGTAGACGCTTGCCGGGCCGATCAGCTCGGCGGGCTGGCCGAGGGCTCGGAGGATGGGCCGGACCACCGTGAGGCCTGCAGCCGCCGGGAGGGTGATCAGCACCGCGAGCAACATCCCCCGCTGCAGCCCCCGCGCAATCGCCGGCTCGTCGTGGGCCCCCACCGCCTGGGCCACGATGGGATCGAGGGCCATCAACGTGCCCATCCCGATCACGATGACGGCAAAGAAGTAGACGTTGCCCAGGGCGACCGCGCCGAGCGCTTCCGCCGAGAGCCGCCCGACCATCACCGTATCCACCACGCCCATGAGCATGAGGCCGAGTTGCACGGCCACCACCGGCAGCGCGAGCCGGTAGAGCGCGCGGAACTCCGCGCGGGTCGGGAGAGCGGGAAACACTCGTGTCACGGGTCGCCAAATGTAACGGTGACTCGCCGGAGGCCGTGCGGCTCACTCGCTATGGGACACGGGCTACAGCGTTGTTGAAGATTCGAGCGGCGGCCGCGGGCGAGGACCCGAACGTGACCCTCGATCGGGGAAAATCGACCTGGAGGCACTCGGCAGGTCGCAGCGGGAATTCAGCTTGGCCGCTAACCCGCGCCCGCGGTGCCAAACCGTGCACTCGGCCCCTCGAGCGACCAGAAATTGACGCGCGGATGGCCCGGGGCGTGCGGCTTCCAACCTTCATGTGCGGGCAGCATTGTCGCCTCGATCGGACCGGAACGACCCTGATCGAGCTCATGATCGTGGTGGGGATCGTGGGAATCGTGACGCTCTTTGCCGTGCCCTCGGTGGCCCGGACCCTGGATCAGGTGCAGGGGGCCGGCGCCCGAACGGCCCTCGTCAATCTCTACCATGGGGCCCGGACTTCGGCCCGGGTCTCCAATCGAATGACGGTGCTTCGGGTCGCCCAGAACCGGCTCATCCTGGAGCGGAACAGCCCGAGCGGGGCCGCCAAGGACACGCTCTCGGTCACCGACCTGCTCCAGCGGTATGGCGTACTGGTCAGCGGACCGGACTCGATCCGGATCGATCCCCGCGGGGTGTTGGAAACCAACCTGCGGATCCCGGTGAAATTCGTGCTGGTTCGGGGAGCTTGGTCGGACTCGGTAGTCCTGAGCAGTTACGGGAGAATCATGCGATGAGCTCTAACCGGAGCGGCTTCACCCTGGTCGAAGTGGTGATGGCCATCGTCATCCTGTCGTTCGGCATCGTGGTCCTGGCCAGCACCGCGGCGGGGATCAGCCGCATGCTCGATAGCGGCCAGGGCAAGACCCGGGCTGCGGCCCTCGCCGCTTCCCGAGTCGAACTGCTCCGGAATGTGGCGGCCGGCACAACGCCTCCCTGCGGATCGAGCGCACTGGCGAGTGGATCGGCGGTCGCTCCCGGGGGGTTCTCGGAGGAGTGGACCGTATCCGGCACGGGCGCGGACCGGCAGATCCAAGTCATCGTCCGCTACCGCAACGGCACCCGGCCCCAGGCGGATACCCTGTTCGCGCTCCTGCTCTGCTGACCGGCATGACTGCCCTCCGGCGGGACGGATTCTCGCTGATCGAGCTCCTCATGGCGCTGGTCGTGATGGCTATCGTGGGCAATGCGATTCTCGCAATGGTCATCGCGATGCAACGCATCACCCGGCAGCAGAGCGAGGTGGCCGCGCTCCAAGGCTCGCTTCGGACCGGACTCCAGTTGCTGCAGGCCGAGCTGCTGGAGCTCGCTCCCGAAGATCTCACCGACCTGTCGGACCGGCAGCTCGGGTACCGCGCCATGCGGGGGATCGGAGAAACCTGCGAGCTCGGCACGACCGAGCTGAAACTCCGCAAGGCCACCTACGCCGGGCTGCGGCCGCCCACCCAGGGCCGGGACGGCCTCTGGCTCTTTCTCGACGGCGATTCGACCCGCACGACCGACGACCGCTGGATCGCGCTCGACCTCGGCGGGGTGGCGGCGTCGGCGTGTCCGGACGGGGAGGAGGCCTGGTCACTCGGCATCTCGCTCGCGCCGGAGGAGCTCGCCCGCGCCTGGGTTCCCGGCCCGATCCGGACCTTCGAGCAGATGGAGATCGGCCAGGTGCAGGCGGACGGGCAGGAGTGGCTC
>DATECI010000306.1:0-21356 GCA_035286985.1 Gemmatimonadales bacterium | reverse complement strand
CCCATAACCTGCCGCTCTCATCAAGCATCGGCCAGCGGTGACCCGGAGATTGACCGGAGTCTTGAGCTTAGCAAACAGCAATACGCCGTGATAGCTGACACCGATCGCGCACCGCCGCCACCTGCGCCAAGAGCCGAGGCTTGCCCCCCCGCGAATCGCGCATACCTGATAGTGCTGCAATCCACCCTCCCCCAGGGACCCTCTCTCCCCCAAATACCTGTCTTAGACACCCCAGGCGCCAGGACGATCCCGCAAGCCAGGCCGGCCCACTCCGCTCCGCTCGTTCAACTCCCCCTTGCGAAGATCGCACGACGTTGCAAAGCTCTCCCTAGGATTCCCCCGGGTGGCTTCGAACCCGTGACCAATGCCCGTGACTTCTAGCTCAGCCCGGTCGTTCGAGCGCCGCCCCCCGGCGCCCCCGGCCCCCCCGGGCCGCCGGAAGTTCCTCGAGCGCCTCCTCGGCCTCGCCGCATTCCTCCCCGGCGCCGCCACCCTGATCACAGCATGCCGGAAGAAGCGTCCCGGGCCTCCTGCCGGGAGCGCCGAGCTCGGCCCCATCGAGCCCGAGCTCAACATCTATAACTGGTCCGACTACATCGCCCCCGAAATCATTCCGGCCTTCGAGCGCGAGTTCGGGGTACGGGTGACCTATGATACCTTCGAGAGCAGCGAGGAGATGGTCGCCAAGCTCCAGGCGGGGGCCCGTGGCTACGATCTCGTCGTCCCCCCGACCTATGCCCTGGCTGCGCTCCGGGCCACCGGCCTGATCGCCCCTCTGTCGCCGGGCTACCTCTCGAACCGCGCCAACCTGGCCCCGCTGTTCCGCGGGCTCGCGCACGACTCGGATGACCGCTACACGGTGCCGTGGCAGTGGGGAATGACGGGAATCGCCTGGCGCACCGACCGAATTGGGGAGATCCCGGAGAGCTGGGCGGTATTCCTGGAGCCGCGCTATCGCGGCAAGCTGACGATGCTCGACGATCTCCGCGACGTCATCGGCGCCTTCTTGCGGTATCGCGGCCACTCGCTCAACTCCACCAACCCCGTCGAGCTCGAGCAGGCCCGGCGCGATGCGGTAGCCGCCAAGGCCAACCTCAAGGCCTACCTCTCCGCCCCGGTCAAAGCCCAGCTCATTGCGGGGGATGTCTGGCTCGCCCAGCTCTGGAACGGCGACGCGGCTCAGGCCGCCCGGGAACAGCCGGCCATCTCCTGGGTCCTGCCCCGAGAGGGCGGAACGCTCTGGATTGACTCGCTGGTGGTCCCGGCCAGCGCCCCGCATCCCCGTGCCGCCCATGAATTCATCAACTTCATTCTCCGCCCCGAAATCGGTGCCGCCATCTCCCGCGCCACCGGTTACGGGACCCCCAATCAGGCGGCGATGCCGCTCCTCGCGAAACCGGTTCCCTATCCGTCCCCTGACGAGCTCGCCCGGCTCGAGATCCAGGAGGATCTGGGCCGGGCGAGTGGGGTGTGGGACGAGATCTGGACCCGGATCAAGAACGCATGAGGATGGCGACGACAGTGAGGCCGAGGGTCAGCCGCACCGCTCGCCGAGACAGGCCGCGCCGCAGGAGGCGCCGTCGGAGCGCCCCCTGACCAAAAACCTCACCGTCCTCACATTTTGTGTACTGCGAACCCGTCCACGTGCACATCCAGGTTGTGGTTCATCCGGATTCCGACGATCCCGGCCCCACCGCTGGGTGCGTCCATCTCGTGCACCGTCGCGCCGTTCACCTTGAACGTGAGCTTGGTGCCGTTGCTCGAGACTTCGAGCTTGTTCGTCGCCTTGCCGGCGGAATCCTGCTTGGCGACCGCGTCGTGCGCGGTCCACCGCGTAATGGCGGTGGATCGAGCTCCCGCCGCGCCCCCCTGCCAGATCGAGTACATCCCGTTGCCCCGAACGATCAGATAGATGTAGCTGGCGGTCGGAGTGCTGAGGTCCTTCCCGGCCACGAACAGGCCGTAGGCCTCGGGGTGTTCGGGGGCTTTGACCTGGGTGAACGTCGCCACGGTGTGGAACGACCCGGTGACCGCATCGGCGTCGCGCCAGTAGATCCCGGCCGGGCCGGTGGTGAAATGCAGCCCGTCCCCTCCCCCCATCGGTGCGAACTTGACGTTCGCGATGGAGGCCGTCGGGCTTTCCAGGCGGAAGGACCACCCCGCGGGCATGGTGCCCCCCCCGGCGACCTTCTTGTCCGGATCGGCGGGGTTGCCCTGCGCCAGCGCCGGAACGGCGAGTAGAGTGAGAGCGAAGAGCGGAAGCGTACGCATGTGATTCACCTCGGACAAAAGGACTTGGACTGGCTCCCTCCACCGTTGCGACGGCCGGAGGGGGAGGGGTAAGATACTCCCTCGCCTGTCCAGAGGGAGGGGCTATGCGGGTGTTCGGGGTCGTCTTCGCCATGCTGGGGGCCGGGATGGTCCTCTTTGCCCTGGTGTACCTCAATGCGCTCCTTTTCGGCCTCGTCACCAGCATGGTCGCGCTGATGGCCGGGCCCCTGGTTGACCGGTTTCTCGCCCGAAAGCGCTAGCCCTAACCTTCAGCAGTCTCAACAAGTTGCCTCTCCCCGCCGTACTACCTTGATGCCCCCCGGACTTCCCCGGTGGGCGCCGGTTCGGCGGCCGCGCTCTTTCGAGCGTCTGAGCCGGCCCCCGACCGCCCGAGTGTCCGAGCGACTGGCGCCATGAACCTCTCCGACATCGCCATCAAGCGTCCCGTCTTCGCCAGCATGACGAGTGCGGCACTCGTCCTGTTCGGGGTCATCGGCTACCAGCAGCTCACGGTCCGCGAGTTCCCCGACGTCGACCCGGTCATCGTCTCGGTTTCGGTCACCTTGCGCGGGGCCAACCCCCACGTCATCGAATCCGCCATCACCGACGTGCTGGAGGAGCAGCTCGCCTCGCTCGAGGGGCTGCGTACCATGACCAGCCGCAGCTCGGAGCAGAGCTCGAACATCACCCTCGAATTCAATCTCGACCGCCCCATCGAGGCGGCGGCTCAGGATGTCCGCGACATCGTCTCCCGGGTTCGGGGCCGGTTGCCCCAGCAGATCGAGGATCCGGTGGTCAGCAAACAGGACGCCGATGCCCGGCCGATCATGTTTATCGGACTGGAATCGAACGTCCACGACCTGATGCAGCTGTCGGAAATCGCCGACCAGGTGCTCAAGCCGCGGCTCCAGACTATCCCCGGCCTGGCCCGCGCCGAGATCCGGGGGGAGCGCCGCTACGCCATGCGGGTGTGGCCCCGGGCGTCCGCCCTCGCCGCCCATGGGCTCACGGTGCAGGACATCAGCAGCGCGATCCAGAGCCGCAACATCGAGATTCCCGCCGGCCGGATCGAATCCGAGCGGCGCGAATTCTCGGTGCGATCCCTGGGCGAGCTCAAGACCCCCGGCGAATTCGCGAACATCGTGGTATCGAGTTCCGGCGGGCAGCTCGTCAAGCTCGGCGATGTGGCCCTGGTGGAGCTCGGCCCCGAAGACATCCGCAGCCTCTTCCGGTTCAATGGTCGGCCGGCGGTCGGGCTTTCCCTGGTCCGCCAGTCGAAGGCCAATCTGGTGGATGTGGCCGACGCGGTGCGGGCCGCGTTGCCCGAGCTCCAGGCGGCCCTCCCTCCGGGGGTCACCGTGGGACTCGGCTACGATCAATCCATGTACGTCAAGCGCTCCATCACCGAAGCCAAGGAAACCCTGGTCCTCGCCGGCGGGCTCGTGGTGGTGATCATCTTCCTGTTTCTCCGGAACCTCCGCGCCACCATCATTCCCGGCCTCGCCATTCCCGCTTCGATCATCGCGACGTTCGCGATCATGTACGCGTTGGGATTCTCGGTCAACAATCTCACCCTGCTGGCATTGACCCTGGCCATCGGCATCGTGGTCGACGACGCCATCATCGTGCTGGAGAATGCCTACCGGCACCAGGAAGAGCTCCACCAGCCGCCCGAGCAGGCCGCGGCCGAGGGAACCCGGGAAATCGCGTTCGCGGTGATCGCGACGACCGTGTCGCTGGTGGCCGTCTTCACGCCGCTCGCGTTCCTCAAGGGAAGCACCGGCCGGCTGTTCAACGAATTCGGGATTGCGGTGGCCGGCGCGGTGGCCATCTCGGGATTCGTCGCGCTGACGCTCACTCCCATGCTCTGCGCCAAGGTCCTCCGGGTCCCGGCCCGGCACGGAGTGCTCTACCGGGGGCTTGAGCGCGGGTTCCGGGCCCTGTCGTCTGGCTATCAGAAGGTCCTCGGCGCCACCCTGCGGCATCGCGCCGCTGTCCTGCTGATCGTGACCGCGATCGTCGGCGGATCCGGGTTTGTCTTCCTTAAGCTCAAGCGCGAGTTCGTCCCGCCCGAGGATCGGGGCCAGGTCCAGATCCAGATCACCGGCCCGGAAGGCGCCACCCTCGCGTTCACCGACCAGTATCAGCGCCAGGTCGAGCGGATCCTGTCCGAGATCCCCGAGGTGGACAACTACACCAGCGTCGTCGGGGGGGGCTTCGGTGGTGGCGGCTCCGTAAGCGGAGGCCAGATCTTCGTGCGGTTCGTGGATTGGTCGCAGCGGAAGCGCTCGGCCCAGGACATCATCGAGGAGCTGCGGCCCAAGCTCGCCCGGATCCCCGGCGTCCAGGCCTTCGCCAACAATCCCCCCGCCTTCGGCGGCTTCGGCTCCGCGGTGCAGTTCGTGGTCCGGAATCCCAACTTCGACAGTCTCTATGTCGGGATCCAGGCGATGCTCGCCCGGGCCCGCCAGATCCGCGGCTTCACCAATGTGGATACCGAGCTCCGGATCAATAAGCCGGAGCTATCGGTTGCCTACGAGCGCGATCGCGCCGAAGACCTCGGCGTCCCGGTGCGCGACGTAGCCGGGACGATGGCGGCGCTGCTCGGCGGGCAGCGGGTCGGCACCTTCACCCGCAACAACAAGCTCTACTACGTCATGGTGCAGCTTTCGCCCGAGGAGCGCGCCACCCCGGCGGACATGAGCGGCCTCTCGGTCCGGGGCCGGGGCGGCGAGCTGATCAAGCTCGATCAGCTCGCCCGGGTTACCGAGGGAGTCGGCCCCCGCCAGCTCAGCCATTACATGCGGGTGCGCTCGGCCAACATCTCCGCCGGCCTGGCGCCGGGGTTCACCCTGGGAGAGGCGCTCGACTCCCTCGATGCGATCGCTCGGGAAGTGCTGCCGGCCGGCTCGACCACGGCCCTGGCGGGAGAGTCCCGCGAGCTCCGGGAGAGCGGCAGCGCGTTGTACTTTGCGTTCGTACTCGCCTTGATTTTTGTCTTCATGGTGCTCGCCTCCCAGTTCGAGTCCTTGATCCATCCGTTCACGGTGCTCACGGCGGTTCCTCTGGCGGTCACCGGAGCCATTCTCACCCTGTTCGTCGCGAAGTCGAGCATCAATCTCTACAGCCAGATCGGGATGATCCTGCTGATCGGATTGGTCGCCAAGAACTCCATCCTGCTGGTGGATTACACCAACCGGCTCCGGGCCCGCGGAATGGAAACCGCGGCCGCGCTGATCGAAGCGGGCCGGGTACGGCTCCGGCCCATTCTGATGACCTCGGTGGCGGTCGTCATGGGCGCGGTGCCGATCGCCCTCGCCCTTGGCGCCGGATCCATCAGCCGTCGTCCGCTGGGGTATGCGATCGTCGGCGGGGTCCTGTTCTCGACCGCCCTCACCCTGTTCGTGGTGCCCGTGGTCTACTCGCTCATCGAAGGGGCCCGGGTGCGGGTCCGCGGCCCCCGTGCGCGGCTTGCCCCCCCCCCGGGGGCGGTTCCCGCCGCGGAGGTGAAGTGATCGCGCTGCTCCTCGCGTTCCAGGCGGGGCTCGGACCGGGTGACTCGCTGCCGCAAATCACCCTCCGCGACGCTTTGCAGCGGGCCGCCCGCCTCGATCCCGGCTACGTCCGGGCTCTCGGAACGGTGGAGACCTCGGTCTGGGCCCGGCGGGCCGCCCTGACCGCCATGGTGCTTCCTTCCCTTACCGCTAGCACCGACTACACCGCCTTCACCATCGACCAGTTCAACGTCGGCATCGGCGCGCCCGCCCGGACCACGGCGAGCATGCGGTTGGATGCCCGCTTCGAGCTCTTTACCGGCGGGCGCAAGACGGCCGACGTGAGCCGGACCGCGGCCGATCTGGAGAGCGCCCATGCCGGCGAGGTCCAGCAGCGGTTCCTGACCGCGCTGGATACCGAAGCGGATTACTACTCGGTGCTGAGCAACCGTGAGCTATTGGATGTCGCCCGCGACCGGCTCCGCCGCGCCCAGGAAGGCTTTGCCGCGGCGCGCATCCGGGTAGTGAGTGGCGCCGCCGTGCCCACTGACTCGCTCCAGCTGGTCCTGGAGCTCGATCGAGCTCGCATCGCTCTGCTGCAGGCCGAATCAGGTCTCCGGGTGGCCCGGCTCCGGCTCGGCCGGCGGGTCGGAATGGCGGGCGGGGTGGATGCCGTCCCTCTGGACCCCGCTCCGGCTCCCGATCTTCCGATCGGCCTTGCCGAAGCGGTCCAGCAGGCCCTCGACCAGGGACCGGAATACCGGGTGGCCCGGGCGAACGAGCGCTCGGCCGACGCGGCGCTCCGAGCCCGGAGCGCGACCTATCTGCCCCAGGCGGTGGTGAGCGCGAACAGCATCAGCTTTGGCGACCGACCCTTTACCCGGGGGCTTTCCCGCAGCTCGATCACCTTCAGCTTGAGTTTTCCGATCTGGGATAACACCCAGCGCGAATTAACCTTCAGCCGCGCCAGTACCGCCCGCGACCTGGCCCGGGCCACCCGGGAAGACCTGGAGCGCTCTGCCGAAGCGGATGTCACCGCGGCCTACGAGGCCTACCAGACGGCTCGCGCCACCGCGGAAGTGTCCACCCACGGACTCGAGGTCGCGCGGGAAGTGTACCGGGTTCAGCAGGCTCGATACCGGGCCGGCGCGAGCACCATCCTCGATTTGCTGGATGCCCAAACCGCCCTGACGGAAGCCCAGGCCACCCTGGTGCAGGCCCGTTACGCCGCTCGGCTTGCTCTGGCTGGCCTGGAAGCCATGCTCGGCCGTCGCCTCTTCCCCGATAAGGAACCGTGAGACACCTCCTGTTCGCCGCGCTCGCCGCGCTCGCCGAGGCCTGCGGCGGCTCGAAGGCTTCTCCTGGAGACGCGGCCGGTGGGCGCGGCCGCGGACCGGCCGGACCGCTGCCGGTCGAGGTCGTGGTGGCGCGCACCGACACGGTCGTGGAGGTGATCACCGCGACCGGTCAGGTCGAGGCCCTTCAGTCCATTGAACTCCGTCCGGAGGTGGACGGTCGGCTGGTGGGCATTCTCGTTCGGGAGGGAGCCCTGGTCTCCAAGGGCACTCCGCTATTCAAGGTGGATGACGGCGAGTTGAAGGCCCAGGTCGCCCGCGCCCAGGCCGACCGCGACTTGGCCCAGCAGGCCCTGACCCGCACTCGCCAGCTCCTCCAGGAAAAGGCCGCTGCGCCGGCCGATGTCGAACAAGCCGAAGCTCAGATGCGGGGCACCCAGGCGGCCCTCGACCTCCTCGAGCTGCGCCTCGACCGCACCCTGGTCCGGGCTCCGTTCACCGGCGTGGTGGGACAGCGCCTGGCAAGCCTCGGCGATTACGTGAATTCCTCCACCCGGCTGATCACCCTGCAAACGGTGAACCCCCAGCGGGCCGTGTTTCAGGTGCCGGAGCGATATGCCGATCAGCTTCGGGTCGGGCAAACAGTGACGTTTCGGGTCGCCGCCCTGGGAGGCAAGGATTTCTCGGGGACGGTGGACTTCGTGGATCCTTCAGTCGCACTCCCCGGCCGCACCATCACCGGGAAAGCCATGGTCGCCAACCCCAGCCGCGAGCTGCAAGCTGGGATGTTCATCGAGGCCCGGCTCCAGACCTCGGTTCGGCCCGATGCGGTGGTGATCCCGGAAGACGCGATCACCCCGATGCAAGGGGCCATGTGGGTCTGGGTCGTCCAGGCCGGCAAGGCCGAACGTCGCCAGGTGACCCTCGGGATTCGGATGCCCGGCACCGTCGAAGTGTGGGAAGGGGTCGAGCCCGGCGACCAGGTCGTGGTGAGCGGGGCCGAGCGACTCACTCCCGGCGCCTCGGTGCAGCCGGTCGAATCGTCCCGCGCCGCTCCCCGGGCCGATTCCGGGGTCCGGATTCGCCCGGCGGTCGAAGACTCCCATCCAAGCCAACAACGCTAATTCTGCCTGTTTTTATGCTAACTGTTGCATGGAATAACATTATCGCTTGATTTTTTAGCTTATTTTCGGTAGAGTATTCTGGTTCCCGGAACCTTCCCCCCGTCTGTGGAGTCTACCGATGCCCGAGCTCCGTGACTTTCTCGAAATCCCCTACGATCGGCTCGAGGAAATGAACCTCGAGGCGAAGAGCGAGCGCGTGGCCCGCACCTCGGCCGACAAGATCGGCGAAAAGCGGATGCGGTACCTGAGCGACGAAAAACGCATCAAGGCGGTTACCGTGTGCTTTGCCGATCTGGAAGGCCGGCTGCACATGCTGGATTACGACAAGAAGTTCCTGCTCAAGGCCGCCGACAACCTGACCTTCGACGGCTCCAGCATCCGGGGCTTTTCCCAGCAGGCCGAGTCGGATCTGCGGTTGGCAATCGATTGGCCCGCCTTCTACTGGCTCCCCGCCGACCTCTTCGGACCCGGCAAGGTCCTGGTCTTTGCCGATGTGCTCGAGAAGGACGGCACCCCCTACGTCGCCGACCTGCGGGCCAAGTTCAAGCACTATCTCGCCGGGCTCTACCGGCGCGACGGCTTGGTCTGCAACGCGGCCAACGAGATCGAAGGCTTCCTGTTCCGCGGGCGCGACGCCGAGCGGCGGTATTTCGAGACCGGTGCCTTCGAGTTTCCCAGCACCGGGGGCTACTACCACTCGCTTCCCGGTGATGCGCTCCGGCTCTTCATCGACACGGCCGCCGAAGTGCAGCGGGCCATGGGGTTTGCCAACGAAAAGGACCACCCCGAGGTGGCCCCGTCTCAGTTCGAGATGAACTACGGCTATACCGAAGCGAGCATCGCGGCCGATCAGGTTCTGCTTTACAAGCTGATCTGTCGCCAGACGGCCGCCCGGTTCGACATGACGGCGAGTTTCCTGCCCAAGCCCGTGACCGGAATCAACGGCAGCGGCATGCACACCAACCTGTCGGTCAGCCAGAAGGGCAAAAACCTCTTCTACGACCCCAAGGGACCCGACAAGCTCGCCAAGCTCGGCTATAAGTTCATCGACCGGATCCTCACCAGCGGGCAGGACACCTGCCTGATCTTCAACCCCAGCGTCAACGCGTTCCGCCGGCTCGATCCGCACTTCGAAGCGCCCAATCAGATCAAGGCCTCCGCGGTGGACCGCGGAGCGATGATCCGGATCCCGCTGGGCAACCAGAAGTCGATGCGGATCGAGATGCGCTCCATCGCGCCGGACGCCAATCCCTACCTCGCCCTCTACACGCTCTTCCGGACCGGGTTCGAAGGGCCCATCGAGAAGGACAACGGCGAAAGGCGGCGGGACCGGACCAAATTCCTGCCCGACAACATTTACGATGCACTCCGGCTCTTCAAGGGCAGCAAGTACGCGGTGGATCTCCTGGGCGAAACCGTGCACAAGCGCTACGCCGATCTCAAACTGGCCCAAGCGGACCGCTGCCCCAAGGCCCTCGGCGCGCTGATCAAGGTCCCCGAGATCCAGTTCCACCACGAGGTGACGAATCAGTACTTGTGGTCGCGGTTTTAAAGGACGGTCGGTGTGGTCGGTGAGAGTAGTCCTCACCGTCCTCACCGTCCTCACCGTCCTCACTGACCTCACTGACCTCACCGCCCAGCAAACCACCGCCGAGCGGAGTGGTTATGCCGCCACCTCCTCCCACGCCGACGTGCTGGCCTTCGTCGATTCGCTTCAACGGCTCGGCGCCGGGATCCGGGTAGGCCGCCTCGGAGTGAGCCCCCAGGGCCGGGTTCTTTCCTACGTGGTTGCGTCCCGGCCCCTGGTCGATGGTCCCGCGGAAGCCCACCGCAGCGGCAAACCCATCGTGTACCTGCAGGGCAACATTCACGGCGGCGAGGTCGAGGGAAAGGAGGCCTCGCTCATGCTCCTCCGCGACCTCACGCTGGGGCTCCTTCGCCCCCTCCTCGACAGCCTGGTCCTGATCGTGGTGCCGCTCTACAATGCGGACGGCAATGACGCCTTTGGGCCCGGGGAGCGAAACCGGCCCAGCCAGCTCGGTCCGGCGAGCGTGGGGCGGCGCCCCAATGGCCAGGGCCTCGACCTCAATCGGGATTACCAGAAGCTGGACGCACCGGAAACTCGCGCGGCGGTCCACCTGGTGGAGCGGTGGGATCCCGATTTGTTCCTTGATCTCCACACCACCAATGGCAGCTATCACGGCTACGTCCTGACCTACGCGCCCGGGCTGAATCCCAATTCCTCCCCGGCCAACGACTACGTCCGCGACAAGTTGCTCCCCGAGGTGCGCGCCCGAATGCGCACCCGTCACCGTCAGGAAGTCTTCCCCTACGGCAATTTCCGGAACCCCGATCCGGACTCCCTCCGGCTCGGCTGGGAGACCTACGACCCCAGGCCGCGCTTCGGGACCAACTGGGCCGGTATGCGGGGCCGCATGGCGATTCTGAGCGAGGCGTATTCCCACGCCGATTTCCGGACCCGGGTGTCGGCGACCTACAACTTCGTGCTCGAGGTGCTCCGCCTGGCTGCCGCCGAGCGGGGCGCGATCAAGGCATTGACCCTGGCCGCCACGCGCCAGCGCCCCGATTCCGTGGCGCTTCGCTCGGAGCTCGCTCCGCCAATCCAGATGGACGTCATCGCCGAGCTGACGGAACGAACCGGGGAGGGAAGCGGACCCTTTTCCCGGCGCCGGCCCACCGGCCTCTTCCAGACCATCCGGATGCCGGTGTACGACCGGTTCGTCGCGGCCCGCAAGGAGGCGGTCCCCTCGGCCTACCTGCTCCCGCCCCAGCACGCCTCGCTGGCCGAGGCCCTGCGGGGTCAGGGGATCGAGGTGCGGCGAATCCTGTCGGCCTGGCCGGGTTTGGTCGAGGCCTTTCGCGTGGACAGCCTCGTGGTGGAGCCCCTCTATGAGGGCCATCGCACCATCCGGGTCGAAGGCGCTTGGCGGGCCCGGGAAATGGGGATCGCCCCGGGCTGGTTTCTGATCAGCACCGACCAGCGGCTCGGGGTGTTCGCCGCCGGTCTGCTGGAGCCCGCGTCGGAAGACGGATTCGCCACCTGGAATTTTCTGGACCGCGACCTCCGGCGCGGGCAGGACGCGCCCATTCTCCGCGCCCGGACTCCCATTCCTGTCGCGACCGAGCTTCTTCCCTAACCCGGCTTCTTGCCCGAGCTTGTCCTTGGCCCATGGCTCCGCACCGGACCTGAGCCGGCAGCGGCAGCGGCGAATAGGGAACCCCACCGTGACCGAGCGCTTGCACTTTCGTCGCGCTGGGCCCTAATTGGTACCCCCAACCACCCATCACTCGTCATTCTCCCCTCACCTCTACCATGGACCGATGTTAGAACCCGGCTCCCCCGCCCCCGCCTTCAACCTCCCGTCTGATACGGGAGAGGTGATCAGCCTTGCCGACCTCAAGGGCAAGAAAGTCGTGCTCTATTTCTATCCCAAGGACGATACCAGCGGCTGTACCGTCGAAGCCTGCGAATTCCGCGATCACTGGGACGCGGTGCGAAAGGCGGGAGCCGTGGTGTACGGGGTTTCTCCCGACGGAGTGGACTCGCACCGCAAGTTTGCCCGGAAGCTGTCCCTGCCGTTTCCCCTGCTCGCCGATCCCGATCATGCGGTAGCCGAGCGGTATGGCGCCTGGGGGGAAAAATCGCGCTACGGGAAGCGATACTTCGGGATTCTCCGGACCACCTTCGTGATCGACCAGACCGGGCGCATCGCGCGCGTCTTCGAGCGGGTTAAGCCGGAGGGCCACGCCGCCCAGGTCCTGGAGGCGCTCCGATGAAACGGCTCTCCCGATATGCCCTGGTGCTGGCCGCGGGCTGCGCTTCCAGCCGGAGCGCCAGCACCGTGTTCCTGAGCCCCGAGCCGGGGGAGAGGTACCTCCGCAACATCCGGCAACTCACCTTCGGCGGCAACAACGCGGAAGCCTATTTCTCGCACTCCGGCAAGCAGATCATCTTCCAGCGGCAGGAGCAGGTGGATCAGGGCTGCGATCAGCAGTTCGTCATGAACGCCGACGGCTCCGGTTTGCGGAGGGTCTCCAACGGGCTGGGCCGGACGACCTGCGGCTACTTCTACGACAATGATCGTCGGATCCTCTACTCCTCCACCTTTGCCCACGATTCGGCTTGCCCGCCCAGGCCCGATCAGCGGTTTGGCTACGTCTGGCCGCTCTCGCACCTGGAGATCTACACCGCCCGGACCGACGGAACCGATCTCCGGCCGCTCACCGGGAACGGGGCCTACAACGCCGAAGCGACCGTTTCTCCCGATGGCCAGGCGATCATCTTCACCAGCACCCGGGATGGCGATCTCGAACTCTATGCGATGGCGCTCGACGGCGGCAAGGTCCGCCGGATCACCCATCGGGTCGGCTATGACGGGGGCGCCTTCTTCTCGCCGGATGGGAGCAAGATCGTCTGGCGGGCCGGCTATCCCGCCACGGCCGCCGATAGCGCCGATTACCTCCGGCTCCTGCGCGAGCGCCTGGTGCGTCCGGGCCGGGTCGAATTGTGGATCGCCAACGCCGACGGCACCGGCGCCCGCCAGATCACTCGCCTCGGCGGGGCGAATTTTGCCCCCTTCTTTCACCCTGACGGCAAGCGGATCATCTTCTCGTCCAACTACGCCGACCCCCGGAGCGGGCATTTCGATCTCTATATCATCAACCTCGACGGGACCGGCCTGGAACGGGTCACCACCCACCCCGAGTTCGACAGCTTTCCGATGTGGAGTCCCGATGGCCGAAAGCTGCTCTGGGTTTCCAACCGGAACGGGCGGAACCCCGGTGAGACGAATATCTTTATAGCCGACTGGTTAGAGAAACCCTGACGGGGTGAACGGATGAAAAGCTTTGGCCGCTGGATCTGGGACTGGGCCAAGTCGATCGCAGTCGCGCTGGTGGTCTGGTTCTTCCTGCGCACGTTTCTCATCGAGGCCTTCCGGATTCCCTCCGGCAGCATGGAGAACACCCTCCTCATTGGAGATTTTCTCTTCGTCAACAAGCTGCTCTACGGCGCCGAAGTCCCGCTCATTCACAAGCGGCTTCCCGCGATCCGGGAGCCGCGCCGCGGAGACATTCTGGTCTTCGATTCGGTCGAGGAGCCCATCAAGGTGGTGAAGCGGCTGGTCGGGCTTCCTGGCGATACCCTCGCCATGGAGAACGGCCAGCTCTATCTGAATGGCAGGAAGCTGGACGAGCCCTGGGCCATCCGGACCGATCCGACCGCCAACGCCGACGCGCTCCAGCGGGAGCGGATGCGGCGCTGGCAGCTGCCCCACCTGGTGGCCGGGGTCGGGAAAGACAGCTATCACCCCGATCTCCACAACTGGGGTCCCATCGTTGTGGCGCCGGACTCCTTCTTCATGATGGGAGACAATCGCGACGGCTCCTACGACGGCCGGTATTGGGGCTTTCTTCCCCGGAGGAATGTCCGGGGCCGGCCGCTGATCGTGTATTACAGCTTCGATGGCAGTACCTACAAACCGCTCCCCTTCTTCACCAACATTCGGTGGAACCGGATCTTCACTACCCCGCAGTAAGGTGATCCCCCGGGCCCATCGGCACCTCAGTCGCTCGATCGAATCGAGCCACTTACCTTGCGGCGTTTCTTCGGGTACGGGTTTAGATTATAGTCGCTGCCATTCCAGCAGCCATTACTGACAGTTCGGTTTCTTGACGCGAAGCCCTGCAAGCCTGTAGGTTGCGCCCCAAGCATGATTCTGACCGTTTGCCGGGCCGGAGGAGACCGAGGTGACTGAACTGGGCGGTTCCCAGATCACATCGCTGATGGAGGTTCTGCCGGGGATCGCCCAGGTCCTTCGGAGTCCGGTTGCCGACGCTATTGTCAACCTGATCCGCGCGGCTTGCCGGGTCCGGGATTTCGATCTGGCCGATGCGGAAGAGATGCTCCGTTATGCGGTTCGGCGGAATCTGATGACCGCCGATGAGAGCGAGCGCGTGATGGCCGAAGCTCGCGCGAGCGTCCAGCGTCGTGCCGAGCGGGCCGCCGAGCGGGACAAACCGAAAGCCGTGACGACTCGCCCGAAGGCGCGCGGCCACGCCAAGTCGAAGCCCACTCGCAAGCCCAAGCCGCGCAGGCCTGTTGCCAGCAGGAGAGACAACCGAGCCCGAAAGAAGCACTAGCCCGGCTTGCTTTCACTCCCAAACCAACGCCGCCGGTGCGGTCGGGGGATTCCCTCTCCACGCCGGCGGCGCCGTCGTTGATCCAGGCCGGTCAGACCTTCTTGACGTTCGAGGCCTGCAGTCCCTTGGGTCCGTCTACCACTTCGAACTCTACCTGATCACCTTCGCTCAGAGAACGAAAGCCATCCGCCACGATCGCGGTGTGATGCACGAACACATCCTTACCGCCTTCCTGCGCAATAAACCCAAAACCCTTCGCATCGTTGAACCATTTTACCGTACCCCTTGCCATTGCTACGACCTCATGAGCTGGGAGCCTGGCGGCTCGGGAAAAACGGCCGGACCCCAAGGAACACTCGCCTTCCGCCGGCCAATGTTCGGAGAAGCTTCCGCCTGATCGTGGATTTGTCAATACGCCGAGGTCTGGACCTCTGATGTCCACCGCTAGGCGGCTGACCAGTAGCGTATAACCAATGTCAATGTCTGTGTTCACATGTTGATTCACATTTCCACTTGGTGTGTCGAAGCCGTGGTTGCCGATGCTGCTAACGGACTTGCCCGTCCACAAAAGACCCACCTCCCAATCTCGTAAACCGAAGAAAATCAGGCACTTGCGCGATTTCGTCGAGGCCGTATCTTGGTGGTGCGTCGCTGTCTTCAGCGGCTTCTCACCGAAGCTTCTAACAGATAGCGACAGTCCGGGCGACATATCAGGGGAGATCAAGGGAGCGCTCGCTCGTTCCCGAGATCGTTGATCCTGGTGATCACAGCGGCCCGGACAGGTGGGACCAGTCGCGTGTTCCACCCGCTCCGACTTGGCGCCTCGGAGCGCAGTGCGAAGGGTCGGTCCGCGACCCGATCCGACTCGCAGCGCATGCGTGAATGAACCAGGTGGGACGGCCATCCGGCCTGGGGATCAACACTGAGGCCTGACTCCGCCAAACCGATAGGCGACCAGCCAGACGGTGGTGGGGAAGAGAAGAACGGCGGCGCAAGCCCCGACTTCAGTTGGTTCACGCTGGGACGGCCGTGACAGCGCAAGCTGTGCGGCCGTTCCGATTTTTGGGGTGGCAGGCAGCCCCGGCCTTACCTGTCGCTTTGCCTGACATTGCGCTCGGCGACTCCCTGATCTTCGGAGAGTCTTCGGTCCAGCCCCGATGTCGCGGGAGTGGTTCCGTTGCAATTGCCCAGGATCGTGCCGTGTTGGGAGAGCCGCCGCCGCGCGTCTCCACATCCAGGACGGAGGACGAATCCCGGATCCGGTTGCCTGGTCCTCGGAGCAAAGGGGCCTAACCCATGGCCACAATGACTGACTCTCGCCCAGTACTGATAGTGAGCACCGACCGGACTCGAGCCGAGCAATTGGCCGAACCGCTCCGCAACGCGGGCACCACGGTCACCACCGAAACTCACGGGCCAGCAGCGGCTGCAGCTCTCGCGGCTGCGTCCGTGGGAGTACCGGGAGAAGGCCCCGGCCTTTTGGTGCTCGACCTCAGCTTGCCCGAGCTTGACCTGCAGCGGCTGCGCGAGGCGCTGGGAGAAGCCTCCCCTCCGCCGGAGCCCCTGGAGGCGGTGGAGCGCCGCCAGATTGCCGCAATGCTCCGGCACACCGGCGGGAACCGCCGCAAGGCCGCCCAGTTGCTGGGGCTTGCCCGCTCTACGCTGCTGGCCAAGATTCGGCGCTATCATCTCGAAAGCACCGAATCCGAGGCCTGACTGCAACCCCACCAGACCTTTCCCCTCATGGTTCTCCTCGCGCTGGCGGCCTCCGGGCCGCTGGCCGAAGCCCAGCCGTCCTGGCCCGACGCCGATCTGCGGGCCGGCCGGCTGAGCTTTGACGGCAAGGCTACGCTCGGGGCTTTCACCGGGAGTACCGATTCGGTGCGCGGCCGTATGGTCGGGGGTCCTTCCTTGCGCGGTGTGCGAGGCTGGGTTGAAGCACCGGTTCGGGCCCTCAAGACCGGCAACAACCGCCGGGATCGGGACCTGTACAAGGCGATGGAAGCGGACATCTACCCCACGATCCGTTTCCAGCTCGAGAGTGTAGAGCCGCAATGGGAACGGTCCGACAGTGCCTCCGCGGTCCTCACGGGACAGTTCTTCATTCATGGAGTGAACCGCCCGGAGCGGATCCCGGCTTTGGTGAGCCGCACTCCGGAGGGGATCCGGGTCACGGCAAGCCTCCCGATGGACCTTCGCCATTATCAGATCGAGGGACTGACCCGGTTGCTGATCTTCAAGATGAAGCCGGAGATCGTGGTGCATGTTGATGTGATGTTTGGCTATTAGCTACTAGCCAATCCGCACTCTCCCCAACCTCGACACCACAACCTTCCTACTCGCCGCTCCTTTCACCAGGACGTGCGTGGTATTCGCGACGCCGATTCCCACCCCGTCGGGTCCGAAGACCGCAGTATGGGGCGGGCTCTGGAGCGACACACCCGCGGCCGCCGGGCCGGGGATGAGCGAGACGAGAACCGTGTCCGGCTCCCCGGCCCCCCGAACGGTTCGGATGGCGATGGAATCGGAGGTGACCCGGAGCAGGGCCAGGCATTGGTGGCTGCGCGCGGTGAGCCAGGCGGAGCGATACGCCACCACGATGCGGGTAGCCTGGTGCTCCACCGCAATCCGGTCGGCCGAAGCCGCCGAACCGGGCACGACGATGGCGGCTAGGATGGCGAGAATCGCCAGCACCACCAACAGCTCGACCAGGGTGACACCGCGCCGCATGCCCGAGAGTAACTCGCGCTGGGCCGATCGCCGTCATCGGTAATCCGCGAGCTGGATCGCTTGCGCGCGAAACTTCGGACCCGCAGCTTTCGTAGCGTTCCTCGATCCCGATTGCTCGCTGGCACTCTCCCTCCGCCGGAGGCGTTGCATGGGTACCATCATTCTCCTCGTCGTCGTAGCCGCCATCGCGATTTGGGTGATCGGCGCCTACAACGGGCTGATCTCCCTCAAGAACCAGGTCATCAATGCCTGGAAGCAGATCGATGTTCAGCTCAAGCGGCGGCACGACCTGATCCCCAATCTGGTCAATACCGTCAAGGGCTACATGCAGTTCGAGCAGACCACGCTTGAGGCGGTCATCTCGGCCCGCAACAAGGCCGTGGCGGCCCAGGGCGTGTCGGCCACGGCTCGCGCGGAGGGGGAGCTGTCCCAGGCGCTGGGGCGGTTGTTCGCCCTGTCGGAGAACTACCCCGAGCTCAAGAGCTCCGGGAACGTGCTCCAGCTTCAGGAAGAACTCACCAGCACCGAGAACAAGATCGGCTTTGCCCGGCAGCTCTACAACGACGTGGCCACCCAGTACAACACTCGGCAGGCGCAGTTTCCGACCAGTCTGGTGGCGGGACTTGCCCAGGCCAGTCCAGCCGAGTTGTGGGAGATCGAAGACGCGGGTGAGCGTGCGGTGCCTGGCGTGGATCTTTCCTTCAATAAGCCGGCGGCGTGAGCGATCGGAATCTCTTTGCCCAACAGGCGGCCAACCGCCGCAAGTCGGTGTGGCTGGTCATTGGGTTCGTCCTGTTTTTCGCCTGGGTCGGCTTCGGCGGCGATCTTGCCTGGTACCTCTTTACCCGGGAGCTGCCGCCGGAGCGATACCATCACCTGGTCCCGTTCATCGGCCTGGCGGCCTCGCTGTTCGCGGGCGGCACCGCGCGGTATGCCTGGATCAACGGGGCCAAGCGGGTGCTCGACGCCTCCGACGCCCAGGAGCTGATCACCCCTGCAACCCCCGAGCTCAAGCGGCTCGACAATGTCGTGGAAGAAATGGCCATTGCGGCCGGACTTCCCAAGCCCAAGATCTGGATCGTACCGGACCAGGATCCCAATGCGTTTGCCACCGGGCGGGATCCCGCCACGGCCCACCTCGCGGTGACCGAAGGTCTCCTCGAGGTGCTCGACCGCGATGAGCTCCAGGCGGTGGTGGCCCACGAGATGTCGCACATCCGGAACTACGACATCCGGCTGATGACCCTGCTCGCGGCCATGGTGGGCGCCATCCTGCTGATGTCGAACCTGATGAGACGGGCCCTGCGTGGCGGCGCCGGGCGGAGCGGAAAGGGGAAGGGTAATCCCCTCGCGCTGGCCGTTCTTCTGGTCTGGCTGCTCACCCTCATTCTGGCCCCGATCGTTTCCTCCCTTCTTTCGATGGCGGTGAGCCGGAAACGGGAGTACCTCGCCGATGCGACCGGTGCCCAGCTCAATCGGAACCCGATGGCCCTGGCGGCCGCCCTGGAAAAGATCGAGGGCCGTTCCGGTGCGACCGACCGCATCATGAAGGGAAGCGCCCACATGTGTATTGTGGATCCGGCCGGGGCCCGCTTTGCCGAGAAGGAAGGATTCTTGGGCGATCTCTTCGCGTCTCACCCGCCGATCCGGCTCCGGCTAGCCCGGCTCCGAGGCATGGGCTACGCAGCCGAGAAGCGCGAGGGCGCCGCACCGAACGCCGCCTGAGGGCCCCGGAAGAAAGTGGTCGAAGCTGCGCTTAGCGGGTGTCGTCCAGGAAAACCAGCGTCTCCTTGCGGGCCACGACCGACTGCAGGGCCCGATGGACGGCCGGATCCAACACGCTGCCGACGAGGTCCCGCAGGCGCTCCACCGCGAGCTCGGGCAGCATCTTCTCCTGATAGGAGCGCGAGGTGGTGAGGGCGTCGTAGATCTCCACCGCCCCAATGATCCGGGCGCCGATCGGAATCGCCTCTCCCGCGAGACCATCGGGGTAGCCTTTGCCGTCCCAACGCTCGTGATGGCTCCGAACCAACTGGATCACCGGCCCGAGGTAGAGGAGCGGCGCCAGGATCTCGGCGCCCACGACTGTATGACGCTTGACCTGCTCGAACTCGTCGTCCGTGAGCGGGCCCTGCTTGGTGATGATTTCCTCGCGAACCCCGATCTTCCCGATATCGTGGAGCCGGCCCCCGGTTCGCACCGCATCCACCTGATCGTCGGAAAGTCGGAGCTCCACCGCGATGGTGGCCGCCATATCGGCCACCCGCACACTGTGCCCCCGGAGGTAGGGGTCCTTTGCTTCGAGGACATTCACCAGCGCTTCCAGTGTGGCTACCGCAGTCTGCTGCAGATTGGCGCGCTCGCGCCGGAGCTCGTCAGTGCGCTGGGCGAGTTCTTCCGGAAGATCCATGGACGGGAAAGTAAGAGATACCGGGGCTAGGAAACAAACTCAACTTTCACGGCGTGCGGTATCACCCCTGCCTCGCTTCCCTGGTCCAAGAGCAACTGTACCGCTCGCCGCCCGCGAGGGCCGTAGTCCACCGTCCACTGGTTGACGTACATCCCGACGAATTCGTCGGTGGCCGCACCGGAGAGCCCCCGGCTATACTGGCTGGCATGGACTAGGGCCGGTGCCCGGTGAGCCAGGCCATACTCGATGCTCGTCCGGAGGTCGTGCGCTATCCGCGCGATGAGCTTGGTCCCGAGATCGCGCCGGACGACGTTGCCGCCCAGGGGAAGGGGGAGTCCCGTTTCCCCCTTCCACCAGGCGCCGAGGTCCTGCCACAGCTGGAACCCCTCGTCGGCGAAGGTGAGCTGTCCTTCGTGGATCAGCAGGCCGACCTCCACCTCTCCCCCTGCTATTGCGGCTCCGATCCGGTCGAATGGCAGCACCACCGGCTCGATCTCCGGCTGATACAACTTGAGCGCCAGATAGGCCGTGGTCCGCAACCCAGGAACCGCGACCCGGCGGCCCTTGAGTCCCCGCTGCGGATCGCTGGGTGCCGGCTCGCGGGCGACCAGCCGGGGGCCGTACCCATCCCCCATCGAGGCGCCACTCCCCAGCAGCGCGTACCGATCGGCCAGATAGGCATAGGCGTGAATGGAAACCGCGGAGACCTCCAACTCACCCGAGAGCGCCCGGCGGTTCAGGGTCTCGATATCGGCAAGCTCGTGGACGTACCGGATGTCGCCGGTATCGAGCTTACCCGCGGCCAGCGCGTAGAACATGAACGCATCGTCCGAATCGGGACTGTGGGCGATCCGGATGATTCGCGTCACCGCCCGCCTCCTGTTGCCGCAGTGGCCCGGGTTCGGAAACTCTGCAGCACCGGCTTGTGGTCCTCGTACTCCGGGCGCCCCGAGCGCAGCTCGGCGTCGTAGTGGCTCAGGAACTCGCGATAGCTCCGCTCGAGTGCCGGGAGCTGGTTCTGTCGGTCGGCCACCTCGCCTTGAACGAGGTACCCGAAAAGATGCCCGGGGGCCTGGGTCAGAATGGTGTCGGCGAGCGCGAGCGCGGGGGGGAAGTCGCCGATGGCGAGCCGGATCAAGGCGGCGTGAAAACGGAGATCGGTGTTGACCTCCGGGAGCTGGGAATAGGCGCTGAGCGCCATCGGTGAGAATTGGGCGACGGTGTTGGTGTCACCCGCCTCGGCCGCCCGGATAACCCGATCCCACAACCGCCCGAACCGCTCCGCCGGCGACATCCCGGCGATGTCCGGTAGCCGACCGGGAACCGCCGTTGCGCCCCCCCCCGGGGGGTTACCCGAATTCGCCATGTCGGGAGCCGATACCGGCCGGAAGCCCCCTCCCCACCAAAGGATGGCCAGGGCTAGTGCAACGACCGCGATTCCGGCTATTGCCCAGGCCGTTCGCTCGCGGTTCCCGGACCGCGACGGCGAGCCATTCGGGGTTCCGCAGCGGTGGCAAAACCGGGCCCCCGGAGCCAGACTGGCCCCACAGGAGGAACAGAAGCCCACGTTCGCGCTCGCACCACAATGAGCGCAATAGCGGCCGGTTACCAGGGCCCCGCAGGCCGCGCAGACCCGAGGACCGGCATGTGTTTCCGAGGATGAAGGAGCGGAGGTCATCGGGCCCGAAACTTAGCAGGACCCGCCCCCTTCCCTGCAGGAGCCCCGAGCAGTACTCATTCATCTGGATGACCTCTTCACCACTCGAGCTGCCCGAGCACCCGGGATCACGACATCTGGGTGACCTCGCCCGGGGCGGGACCTCGTGGCGGGTCTTCCTGGAAACCCGGCCCGGCGACCACCCGATTCGGG
>DATECI010000305.1:0-3930 GCA_035286985.1 Gemmatimonadales bacterium | reverse complement strand
GTGATGTTCGCCCATCCGGAGGACTGGGCTCGGCACCGGCTGCTGGTCGCCATCGCGGCGAATGCGACGCTCTCGCAGGTCGGACGGTCGGACAGTGAGGACAGTCAGACCGACCACCCCCGTCCCCACTGTCCTCACCGTCCTCACCGTCCCCACCGTCCCCACCGTCCATCCGATCGGGATTCCTGGCTCAAATCCGCCGCGGAGCTCACCCGCCACTTC
The DNA here is from genome assembly GCA_035286985.1 of Gemmatimonadales bacterium. Lineage (GTDB taxonomy): Bacteria > Gemmatimonadota > Gemmatimonadetes > Gemmatimonadales > GWC2-71-9 > JABFSM01. Next base: position 3,708 of record DATECI010000305.1, on the reverse strand, counting down.
CCCGACGTTCCCGACGCGGTCGATCGCGCCGGCGAGCTGGCCGAGCGGTGCCGCTACCGGATCCCCATCGGCGAGCGGATCGTGCCGCCCCGCTTCATCGAGGAATCGGATGCGCTGGCCCGGCTCCGAACCCTCGCCTACGAGGGCGCGCTCCGCCGCTACGGCACCATCGCTCCCATCACCCGCGACCGGCTGGAGCACGAGCTCGCCATCATCGGGATGAAGGGGTTCGCCGACTATTTCCTGGTGGTTCGCGATATCGTGGAGCACGGTCCCACCCACTGCGGCCGCGGCTCGGTCGCCAACTCGATCGTGTCCTACTGCCTCGGCATCACCCACGTGGAGCCGCTCGGCGCGGGGCTCTTGTTCGAGCGGTTTCTCAATCCCGAGCGGAAGGACCCGCCCGATATCGACCTCGATTTCCCCTGGGACGAGCGCGATCAGGTCCTGGCCTACGTCTTCCGGCGCTATCCCCTGCCCCGGGCCGCGATGGTGGCCAACCACAACACCTTCAAGCTGCGGGGCGCGCTGCGGGAGGTCGCCAAGGTGCACGGGCGCCCCGAGGGAGAGATCCGCGAGGTCACCCGCCGGATTCCCTGGTACAGCGACGCCGTCCCGATCCATGAGCTCCTCGCCGAGCACCCCAACTTCCGGGGACTCGACCTCCCGGCCGCCTGGCGCGACTTGGCTCGGATGGCCACCCCGCTGGTCGGCACCCCGCGGCACCTCTCGCTCCATCCCGGCGGAGTGGTGATCGTTCCAGGCGCCCTCACCGACTACGTGCCGATCGAGCCGGCGGTCAAGGAGCTGGACGGCGCGCCCGACCTCACCGTACCGGTAATCCAGTTCGAGAAAGACGGCGCCGAGGACTGTGGGCTCGTGAAGATCGATCTGCTGGGCAACCGCTCGCTCGCCGTGATCCGGGACGGCATTGCCGCCGTCAAGGCGAACACCGGGCGCCGGATCGACTATACCAGCGCGGACGCGGGCGAGGACCCCAAGACCCGCGAGCTGTTCCGCACCGGCCGCACCATGGGCGTCTTCTACACCGAGTCGCCCGCCTCCCGCCAGCTCTGCCAGAAGAGCCGGGCCGAGGGGTTCGACCTCCTGGTGCTCAACACCAGCATCATCCGGCCCGCATCGAACCGGTTCATCCGGGTTTACCTGGAGCGGCTGCACGGCATGCCGTACCAGCCGCTGGATCCCTGCCTGCGGGACACTCTGAGCGAAACCTTCGGGGTGATGGTCTACCAGGAAGACGTGGTGAACGTCTGCGCCGTCTTTGCCGGGATGCCGCTCGCCACCGGCGACGGACTGCGCAAGGCGCTCTCCAAGAAACGGCCGGTCAAGGCGCTGGCCGCGTACGCCGAGGAATTCTTCACCGGCGCCCTGGCGCTGGGGCGGGATCCGGAGACAGCCAAACGGGTCTGGGAGATGGTGATGAGCTTTGCGGGTTACAGCTTCTGCAAGGGTCACTCCTGCTCCTACATCCAGGTGGCCCAGCAGTCGGCCTACCTTCGGGCCCATTATCCGGCCGAGTTCTTTGCCGCGGTGCTCGCCAACGGCGGCGGGTTCTACGCGCCGTTCGCGTATATCGCGGAAGCGCGCCGCGCCGGCGTCGCCATCCTGCCCCCCGACGTGAACGCGAGCGCCTTCGAGACCACCGGGAAAGACGGCGCGATCCGGGTCGGGCTCCAGTTCGTTAAAGGGCTGAGTGCGGATGCAGTGGACCGGATCACGGGCCGCCCCTTCCGAAGCCTCGACGATCTCCGCACCCGCACCGGGCTCCGCCTCGACGATCTTCGCCTGCTCATCAAGGTCGGCGCCTGCGACTCGATCGCGAATGGGATGACGAGGCCGATGATGCTCTGGCAGACGGACAGTACCCCAGTGCGGCAGTGCGACAGTACCGCAGAAGTGGGGCCGTTTCTGCCGCACTGCCCCACTGCCGCACTGCCACTCCCGGAGTACTCCCCGGAGCGCCGCCGGGCCACCGAGCTCGAGCTCCTCGGTTTCTCGATCGACTGCCACCCGATGACCCTCTGCCAGGACCGGCTCCGCCGCTTCCGGCTGGTCAAATCCTCCGAGCTGCATCGCCACGTGGGCGAACGGGTCCTGTGCGCCGGGATGCTCACCACCGCCAAGCCGGTCCATACCGCCAAGGACGAGCCGATGCAGTTCGCCACCTTCGACGATGGCGCCGGCCTCATCGAAACGGTACTCTTTCCCGACCTGCACCGGACCCGGGGCCATGTCCTGTTCGACCCGGGCCCCTTCCTCTTCCGGGGGAAAGTGGAGGAGGAATTCGGCGCGGTGACGGTCACCATACAGGAGCTGGAACGAGTGGAACGGATGCTCGCCAAGGTGACGACCTCAAATGGTCCCTAGCCGGACCAAAGCCGCGATCGCGCGGTGGCACCGCTGGTTGGGCCTGGCGCTCTCGGTCCCGTTGCTCGGGTGGATCGTCTCATCTGCGGCGATGATGCTGGTGACCATGAACGCCGAACAGGGACTGGCGGGAGTCTACCGGCTGCGCCCCCACAACACCGTGGATCGGCCCCTGGACCGCGCGGCCGTCCTGCCCGGCGATCTGCTGCGGCGCCTGGAACGCGAGCTCGGCCTGCCCCGGGTGTTCTGGATTCGGCTGGAATCCCGCGGGCCTCACCTCCTCTATGTGGTCAAGCCGACGCCGTTCTCGCTCGCCCTGGTCTTCGACGCCATGAGCGGCAGGCGGCTCGACCCGCTCTCCGACTCGCTGCTGCTGGCCACCGCCAATGAGGCGCTGCTCGGCACCCACGCCGTGACGCTGGAGGATTATCCGGAATACAACCGCTACTACGATCTGGATCGGGTGCCGGCGGTCCGGGTCACCATGCAAGGGGAACAGCCCAGCCAGCTGATTCTCTCGCGGGACCAAGGCCGGACCCTGAGGCGGGTCAACCCCGACGCGGGCCGGTTCGCCTGGTGGTATCGCACCTTCCACGTGAACCAGTGGGGTGACGACCAGAGGCTCTGGACCGTCCTGCTGTATGGCATGGCCGCCGGTGCGGTGGTGCTGGCCACGCTCGGGTTCCAGCTCTACATCTCGCGACGGGGCCAGGCCAGCACGGCCTCGCCGTCCCAGAAGCTCGGCGCCCGCCGGCTGCATCGCACCCTGGGCCTGCTGGTGGGTGGAATGCTGGCGCTCCAGGTCGTGGTGGGGTCGTACCTCTGGCTCAACCTGGGTCCGCTGGAAGATCCCTTCCGCGGCAAGGGCAGCTTCAACCCGACCTGGGCAGCCGGAATCACCACCGCCGCCACGCTGGATCCACCGGCCACGGTCCTCCAGCGGACCCGGGATCACCTGCTCGACGGGTTCGATGGGCTCGACGGACCCCGTCCGGTCCAGTCCATCGAATGGCGCAACCTCGGCGGACGCATCGCCTGGATCGTCGCCGCCCGGCGGGATTCGATGGGGACGGCGTTCGATGCGATGACGGGACAGCCGTTCCGGCTTTCTCCCGACGAGGCGGGCCGGATCGCTCAGCAGGAAGTGGCCGGCATGCCTCCCTTCGAATTCCGGGGCGAGGGGCAGGAGCTCTGGATGGATGTGAACCGCAGCGTGCCGATCTACCGGCTGCGGTTCGAGGACCTTCACCGCACCGACGTGCTGGTTTCGTCGGGAAGCGGTCAGATCATCCAGCGGCGGCCCGCGATCTGGCGCGCCTT
>DATECI010000304.1:0-5330 GCA_035286985.1 Gemmatimonadales bacterium | reverse complement strand
CAGAGAATCGACGAGGAATACACCCGGAAGATCAAGGAATACCTCCAGGACCCCCGGATCAGCACGGAGCTGGTGGATCATCTTCCGGCTTCGAGCACGGTCCCGACGCCTCTCAAATTTCTGGGCCGGGTGGTGGGAACTCCGGGCGAGCTCACCTACGCCAAGGACATCCACCGGTATTTCGCGGCGATCGACCAGAGCTCCCCCCGGGCGACGCTCTGGACCATCGGCACGACCGAAGAGGGGCGGGACCTCGTGCTCCTGGCGGTGGCCGACGAGGCGACGATTCGCGACCTCGACCGGTACCAGGCCATGCTCCGGCAGCTCACCGATCCGCGCACGACGTCCGAGGAACAAGCCCGCCGGCTGATCCGGACCGCCAAGCCGATCTATTGGATTACCAGCGGGATGCATTCGCCCGAGAACGGGGGGCCCGAGATGCTGATGGAGCTGGCCTACCGGCTCGCGGTGAGCGAGTCTCCCTTCATCCGGTCCGTCCGGAGCAACGTGATCACCTTCATCACGCCGGTGCTGGAAGTCGATGGCCGGGAGAAGCAGGTGGACACCTACTACTTCAACAAGAAGCGGGCCCCGGGAGAGGCACGCCTCCCGCTGATGTACTGGGGGAAATACGTCGCCCACGACAACAACCGCGATGGGATGGGGCAGCTGCTCCAGCTCACCCGCGCGGTGACCCGCACGTTCCTGGAGTGGAAGCCGACCGTCCTCCACGATCTGCACGAGGCCTCGACCTATCTCTACGCGTCGACCGGCACCGGCCCGTACAACGAGCAGCTCGACGCCATCACCGTGAACGAGTGGTGGATGCTGGCCGAGAATGACGTCATGGAGATGACCAAGCGAGGGGTGCCGGGGGTCTGGACCTATGGGTTCTACGACGGCTGGGTCCCCAACTACATGTTCTTCATTGCCCACTCGCACAATTCGGTCGGCCGTTTCTACGAGGTGATGGGCTACGGCCCCGAAAACCGGGTGGTGCAGGCGGGGGCAACGACCACCAGCCGGGAGTGGTTCCGGCCCAATCCGCCGCTCCCGTCGATCAACTGGGGCCCTCGGAACAACACCAACATCCAGCAGTCGGCAATCTTGTTCGCCTTGAGCCACGTCGGGAAGAACCGGGAGCTCTACCTGGAGAACTACTGGCTCAAGAACAAGCGCTCGGTCGAGAAGGGAAAGAGCGGGCCGACCTTTGCCTGGGTCATTCCGGCCGGGCAGCGCCGCAAGGCCGATGCGGCGGACGCGGTGAACGAGCTGCGCCGTCAGGGACTCGAGATCGGCCGGGCGGCCGCGCCATTCAAGGCGGGGAGCGTGCCGGTGGCCGCCGGCGATTACCTGATCCGGGCCGATCAACCGTACCGTACCCTGGCCGACATGTATTTCTCGGTCCAGAACTATGCGGTGACCAATCCGTCACCCTACGACGACACCGGGTGGACGTTCCAGTTCATGCGCAACCTGGTGATCACCCCGGTGACCGACAAGAGCGTGCTCGACCAGCGGGTGAATCCGATCACGGCCGAGGTCACCGCGCCGGGCGGGCTCTCGGGCAGCGGCACCGTGGTGGTGGTGGATCACACGTCGGACAACAACCTGATGACGTTTCGATTCAGGCTGGCCGACGTGAAGATGTACGCCGCGGAGGACGACTTCGAGGCGGGAGGCCAGCACTTCCAGGCGGGCGCGTTCCTCATTCCCAATGCCGACCGGGCCCGGGTGGAGCCGCTGTTGTCGAGTCTGGGACTCTCGGGCCGGGCCCTCGACGCGCTGCCCACGGTCCCGACCCACGAGTTGGACATCCCACGGATCGGGTACCTGCATGCGTGGCAGCGCACCCAGGACGAGGGCTGGGTGCGCGCGGCCCTGGAAAGGTACGGGGTTCCCTTCAGTTACTTCGCCGACCAGAAGCTGCGGGAGGGCAACCTGCGGGCCAAGTACGACGTGATCGTCTATCCGCACGTGGGCGGCAATGCGCAATCGCAGGTCAACGGGATCCCGATGACCGGAAAGACCCCGCTGCCCTACCGGAAGAGCGCGGAGACTCCCAATCTCGGCGCCAACGACGCGAGCGACGACATCCGGGGGGGGATGGGACTGCCGGGCCTCATGGAGCTGTACCAGTTCGTGGAGGAGGGCGGAACCCTGATCGTCGAAGGCTCCACCGCGACGATCTTCCCTGAATACAACTTGACCGCCGGCATCACCGTGGAGAATCCTTCGGGGCTCTTTGCGCGGGGCAGCATCATGCGTGGTGTCGTGGCGGACCGGAAGAGCCCGCTGGCCTACGGGTACGCCGCGCAGGTGCCGGTGTATTTCAGCCAGAGCCCGGTGCTGAATGCCGGGGGCCCTGGCGGCGGCTTGGCGGGTTTTGGTGGCGGGGGTGGAGCCCCTAACGCGGGGCTCGGCCAGACCATCACTCCGATGGCCAACCGGCTGCGGCTCTCGGTTTGGGATTCCACCACGGTGGATCCGTACGCTCCGCCCCGCCGCCCGGCGGGGGCTGCACCGAGCGGCGGCGGTGGTGGTGGCGGCGGGGGCGGCGGGTTTGGCGGACTCGCGGCGCTGACGCAGGCCGGCGAGCGCCCCCGGGTGGTGCTGCAGTTCCCGAGCAATCCGGAGGACATGCTGCTTTCCGGGACGCTGGCAGGCGGGCAGGCGCTGGCGGGCCGAGCCCAGGTCGTGGATGCGACGGTCGGCAAGGGACACGTGGTGATGTTCGCCATCCGGCCGTTCTGGCGGTGGCAGACCCAGGGCACCTTCATGCTGGGGTTCAACGCGATACTCAACTGGAACGATCTCGGTGCTGGTCGGCCGGCCCGGGGGACGGCGCCGGTGGGAGGGGAGCGGTGAGGCGGGAAAGCGTGAACAGTGAACAGTGAACAGTGAACAGTGAACGGTCAACGGGAACTGCTTAGCACGATCATCTTGCTGGCCAAGGCGGTTCCCGTTGACTGCTGACTGCTGACCGTTGACGGTTACCAGTTTTCCCAGTCCGAAGGCAAGGACCGGGAACCGACCCTGCCGCTATTATCTTCTGGATACCGCATCCCATTGGGCATCCTCGATGCATCCGACCGACGTCACGAACCCCAGCTACTACCACAAGGTGGTCGACTGCCAGTGGGCCTGCCCGGCGCACACCAATGTGCCGGAGTATCTGCGGTTGATCGCCCAGGGACGCTACAGTGATTCGTATCTCCTGAACCGCGAATCGAACATCTTCCCCGGCATTCTGGGCCGGACCTGCGACCGGCCCTGCGAGCCGGCCTGCCGGCGGACCCGGGTGGATGGCAAGCCGGTTGCCATCTGTCGCCTCAAGCGAGTCGCCGCCGATCTGCGTGAGGATATCACTGACCGGCTTCCCCAGGCGCCGAGCGAGAAGAACGGCAAGCGGATCGCGCTGGTGGGAGCCGGTCCCGCTTCGCTCACCGTGGTCAACGACCTGATGCCGCTGGGCTACCAGGGCGTGGTCTTCGAGAAACTGCCCCGGCCGGGGGGATTGATGCGGACCAACATTCCCGCTTTCCGGCTTCCCGCGAGCGTCCTGGACGAAGAGATCGCCTATATCCTCGACCTGGGGGTGGAGGTTCGGTACGAAACCCCGATCACCAGCATGAAGGCCCTGCTCGAGGAGGGATTCGATGCCGTGTTCGTCGGCAGCGGGGCGCCCAAGGGAAAGGAACTCGACGTCCCGGGGCGGTGGGAGAGCGACCGGATCCAGATCGGGATCGAATTCCTGGAGGCGGTGCATTTCGGCCACCTCGACTCGATCGGCGAGCGGGTGCTGATTATCGGGGTAGGCAACACCGCGATGGACTGCTGCCGGACCTCCCGCCGCCTGGGCGGCACCGACATCAAGGTCATCGCGCGGCGTTCCCGGCCCTACTTCAAGGCGTCGCCCTGGGAGCTGGAGGACGCCGAAGAGGAGGAGGTCCAGATCATCGAGAACCACGCCCCCAAGCGCTTCGTGCTCGAGGGCGGGCGCCTGGTGGGCATGGAGTTTGACCGGCTCCGCTGGACCGAGAGCGGGGGCAAACGACGGAGCGAGGTGATCGATTCGGTCATCGTGCCGTGCGACGACGTGATCCTGGCTCTCGGCCAGGAGAATGCGTTTCCCTGGATCGAGCGGGATATCGGGATTGCCTTCAACGAGCACGACATGCCGGTGGTGGACCGGGTGACAATGCAGGCCTCGCGGCCCGGAGTCTTCTTCGGGGGCGACGCCGCCTGGGGTCCCGAGAACATCATCTGGGCGGTGGCCCACGGTCACCAGGCGGCGATCTCGATCCACAACTATTGCCGGGGCATTCCGGTCACCGAGCGACCGCCCGAGGGGATGACCCTGGTGAGCTCCAAGGTCGGGATGCACTCCTGGAGCTACAGCAACGATTACAACCCCTCGCCCCGCGCCAAGATGCAGCATGCGGAGCTGGTGGAGCGATTCGCGAACATCGCGGTCGAGGTCGAGTTGGGATTCACCCCGGAACAGACCGCCCGGGAAGTGGAGCGCTGCCTCAATTGCGACGTGCAGACCCACTTCACCGCGCCGCTCTGCATCGAGTGCGACGCCTGTGTGGACGTCTGCCCGGTGGATTGTCTCACCATCGGGGCGAACGGCCCGGCCGAGGAGCTGCTCCAGCGACTCTCCGCTCCGGCGCTCAATCCGGCCCAGGCGCTCTACCTGTCCGCGGCGCTGCCCCAGACCGGGCGGGTCATGCTGAAAGACGAGGATCTGTGCCTGCACTGCGGGTTATGTGCGGAGCGGTGCCCCACCGCGGCATGGGACATGGCCAAGTTCGATCTGCTGATTCCCTACGCCGGCCGGCCGGTCGAGGCCGTCGAGGCGGTCGCGGCATGACGGGGCGGATCAACGATTTCGCGTTCAAGATCGCCACGGTGAACGGCACCGGATCGGCCAGCGCCAATACCCTGCTCATGGAGGCCATCTTCCGGATGGGGATTCCGGTGTCCGGCAAGAACCTGTTCCCCTCGAACATCCAGGGGCTCCCCACCTGGTACGAGATCCGGGTCAACCAGGACGGCTACGCCGGCCGCCCGGCAGCGGTAGACCTGGTGGTCGCGATGAATCCGGCTACCTACGCCCAGGACGTGGCCGGGGTGCGGGCCGGTGGCTACCTGCTCTATGACTCTTCCTGGCCGCAGGACGAAGCGCTGGCGCGCGAGGGGATCATGGTGCTGGGGGCCCCGCTGGGCCGGCTCTGCCTGGAGGCGTTCCAGGGAGACCGGGAGCGGACCCTGCTCCGCAACATTGCCTACGCCGGGGTGGTGGCGGCGCTGGTCGACATCGACCT
>DATECI010000303.1:0-2571 GCA_035286985.1 Gemmatimonadales bacterium | reverse complement strand
CCGCATTCGCTCCGGCGGTGGCCGCTACCTCCGCGCTCGGTCAGCAGCCTGCTCCCGCTGAGATCCGCGGCCGCGTCACGACCTCGAACGGGGTTCCCCTTCCCGGCGCCGAAGTCACGATTTCGGGTGACTCGCTTGGGGCAACCACCGATAGCGGAGGGCGATTCGTGTTGCGGAACGTTGCCCCGGGCGAGTGGGTGATCCGGGTGCGCCGGATCGGATTCCGGGCGCAGGACCTCTCGGCCAGGCTCGCCCCCGGCGAGAGGAAGGAAGTGACGGTCGCCCTCACTCCGGGGGCGTACCGGCTTCCTGAGGTGGAAGTGACCGCGCGCTTCGCCAAACCCATCGAGTATGCCTGGACCACGAAATACGACGACTTTTTCCGGCGCCAGCGGGTGGGGCTCGGGTATTACATCGGCCGGAAGGACATCGAGCGAAGACCCGCGACCCAGACCGCGGAACTTCTCTTTGGGGTACCCGGGCTCCAGGTCAAGCTGGGCGCTCCCGGCCTCACCCCGAATGCAATCAGGACGACGCGCTGCGCCAATTTGAGCGTGTGGATTGACGGCTGGGAGGTCCAGGGCGAGAAGGTTGGCCGCAGGATGTACGGGGACCCCACGACCCCCGCGGAGGTAACCGGAGTTAAGCTCGAGCGCATCCGCCCACTCGAGATCGAAATGATCGAGGTCTATACCAGTCCGGCGCGGGGACAAGCCGAGTTTGTGGGCAGCAGCTGCGGCGCGATCATGATCTGGACCCGGTAAGGCGCTGGGCAGTGGCTATTGCCTACTGCCTCGTATGCACCCGCTCCAGGACCTTCGCCGCCACGCAGCGCCCGATCGCCTTGCCCCCCTCGTTGCCCATCACGTAGTGGATCCCGCCGTAGAGGCGGGATACCGCGGCCTCGTCGGCCGCGGCCTGGAACGACGCGAACCGGCGCACCGGATGCCCCAGCGCCAGATTGGTACTGTCGTCGAAGGCCACCGGGCCGAGCAGGGCGGTGAACACCCCGGCCGCCGCGGCGGACTGGCCGGAATGTCCCGAGGGATACTCCGGGAACGCGGGCGTCGTGATGACCGTCCCCCACTTCGGATCGATGAACCGCCTGATGTAGGTGTAAGGGCGGATCAGCTCCCGCCGGTATTTCTCGTTCCAGATCCCGATGAACGCGTCGGCCTGGGCGATCGTGCCCAGCACGAACAGCTCGGCGGCACGCTCCGTAGTGAGATCGAGCTGGCTGATCATCTGGCTCCCGATAGAGAGCCAGTGGCCGGTCGGGGTACCGGTCTGGCCCGGGTTATCGGCCCAGTAGAGCACCATGAGCCGCTGCTCGTCGGTCAGCTTCTTGCTCGCATCGTAGACCGTCATCGCCTCCTGGTAGAACGGCGAACCCGGCTTCCCGGAAAACTCGGTCGGCAGGGGCGGAGCGCATTCGTCCGGTGCGCGCATCACGAAGGGCCGCAAGGCGCCCCAGTAGGGTTCGGTGGCGCCGGCGGGATTGATCGCCTTGAGCGACTTTATGGTAGTTGCCTTGGGACGATTCACCGCCAGGTTGCGCTCGCCCGCCTGGGCGGGACGAAGGCTCGCCGAGGGGTTATCGAGCTCCACCAGGTCGCTCGCGGCCGAGAGGTTCTGCGAGACGTAGTCGTTTTCCGGGGTGTCGTTCACCCAGTATTGGGGGCCCGCCAACGGCTTCCACGGCTTGGTGCGGGTGGAGTCGAAGCCGTCCCTCGCGGCCCAGGCCAGCACCGCCTGCCCGATCCGGGTTCCGAGCTCCCCGGAGCGCTGCTCGATCGCCTTCCCGATCCCGAGCGAAAGCCGGGCCTCAATGAGGGAATCGGTGAGTCCGGCCAGCGCGGCCCTGGTGGCCGGCAACCCCTCGGCAAAGAGCGTATCGAGCACCGTGCGCTCCGAAGCGAGGGCCACCAGCACCGGGTCGTAGGTCTGATCCGGCTCGCCTCGGGGCAACGAATCGAGGCCGTTGAGTTGACCCGCGAGCGAGCGGAGCGTCGGCGTGGCACCGGCGAGCCCCTCATACAGCGCCACTGAGGCATAGGCCAGCACTCGGGAGGCGACCGGGGGAGAGATTCGCTCGGCCCGGATCAGGCCATAGTAGTTGTGCATCCACTCGGCGATCATCCGGGGATCGGACGGAGGTATGGGGCGGGAGCACGCGGTCGCGGCGAGGCCGAGCGCGAGGCCGCCGAGGAGCAAACGGCGATGGGGCTGGGTCATCGGGGCTAAGATAGTCGAAGTCTTCGAGTCAACGACCCTCTCATCGGCGTGTCCATCCGACACGGAACCCAGCCATGGACTGTGTCGGAACGTTTCTTCATGCTCTGGACCTTTCTTCTATCCTATTGTATCACAGTGGGTTATAAACGCACCTTCCGGGCACGAATCGTGAGTAAGCACGTCCTGTCTGGTTCCGCCCGTCCGGGCGGTTCCCGCAACTTCTTGCGCATCTCCGAACCTGGAGCGATACTGTTGGCTGCTCGGCGCTCCACACTCAGCCGGTCATTTCGGGCCTTCCGGCCCACCGTCCTACTTCGGCTCCCGCTCAGGGAGTTC
>DATECI010000302.1:0-7587 GCA_035286985.1 Gemmatimonadales bacterium | reverse complement strand
TGGAGCTGGTGACGTGATTCGCAACGCCGTCCTCGGGCTCGCCCTTTCCGTCCTTCCCGTCGCCCTCGCTTCCGGCCAGAGCCGGGCCGCCGTCGCGCTGGAGCGCAACGAATTCCAGCAATGGATGGGGAACTCCCCGATCTCCCCGCACCAGGCCGTGGCCGTTCACCCGATCGGAGCCGGGCTCCGCATCGGGCCGGCGTCGGCCGACGTACCCCTCACGGGCGTGGCAGCATCGCGGCTGGTTCAAGACGGCGGCCGGATCAGGCTCGTGACCGGAAGTGTGTCCCAACCGCTTGCGCGGGGGAGACCGCTTGCGCTGGGGCAGTGGCAACTCCTGGTGACCGGACCATCCGGGCGGGCCACCGTGACCGTGTTCACCGGCCAGACCCGAAGGGGAAAGCCGCCGGAGTGGTTCAGCTACGATTCCACGCTGCGCTTCACGGTCACCCTGGTTGCATCGCGCCGTTCCGAGCCGGTCCGGCTGCTGGCCCCCGACGGAGTCGAGGTCGAGGCGAACGAAGCCGGAACGGTCGGGGTGCCAATCGACGGCGCGGCGCATTCCCTCAGGGTCTTCCGGATGCCGGGCCTGGCGGACGAGGAATCCGAGCTCGAGATCTACTTCAGGGACGCGACCTCGGGACGCGGCACCTACCCGGCGGGCCGCTTCGTTTCGCTGATCCCGGCCGGAGGGGATCGCTACCTGCTGGACTTCAACCGGGCCCGCAACCCCTTCTGCGCCTATAACACGGTGTATCCCTGCCCGGCGCCGTGGCGGGGGAACGCGCTGGCCGGGCCGGTTCGGGCGGGGGAGAGGTACCGGGGGGAACCGTGAACGGTGAACAGTGAACGGTGAACGGTGATAGCGATCAATAGGCGAGCGCTCGGGCTCGGCGTGGTGCTGTTATCGACGGTCGCTCCGGCGTCGGCCCAGATCGAAGGCCGCTGGCGGGCGGTGCTCGATCTGGCCGGCACCAGTCTCCCCTTCGAGCTGGCAGTGGCTCGCGAGAACCGGGAGCTCGTCGCCAGGATCTGCAACGGCCCTCATTGTTCCGATCAGGCGACCGTCACCATCACGGGGATGGCGGTCGAGTTTGATATTTCCGACTATTCGGCCCACATCACCGCCGAGCGGAGGGGTGACTCCCTGGTGGGGCGGTATCACAATGTGGGAAGGGGAGGACCGCGCGCCATCCCGTTTCGGGCGAGCCCGGGCCGCTGGACCGGGAGCGCGGGCGCTCCGGCGCTCCTGGGCCATTGGGATGCGTGGTTCATCACCGACCAGCGGAGAAGCCCTCGAGAGCTGGTGCTCCAGAATGGAGCGGCCGGGCTGGAAGGAGCGGTGATCTCCAATACCGGCGATCTGGGCCACTTCGTCGGCGGTGCGGTGGGGGACAGCTTCTCGGTGGCGCGCTTCGATGGGATTTCGGTCTACGTGCTCGCGGGCCGGCTCCAGGGGGACACGCTGCGCGGCACCTTTCACGCGGGGCTCCGGACCCAGACACCTTTCATCGCGGTCCGAACCCGCGGCATCGCTCACCTCACTCCGCCCACCAAGCTCACCTCCGCCGACACGACTTACCCTTTCCGATTCGCCTTCCCCGACGTGGAGGGAGGGCGGGTCACCCAGGATGACCCGCGGCTCAAGGGCAAGGTGGTGCTGGTGGACATCTTCGGGAGCTGGTGTGTCACCTGCCACGATGCCACCCCGGACCTGATCCGGTTCTGGCGGGAGTACCGGCCACGCGGGTTCGAGATTCTGGGAATCGGCTACGAGGTGACCGGCGACAGCGCGGTTGACATGCCCCAGATCCGCCGTTTTCGCGACAAGTTCGGCATTCCGTGGACGCTGCTCTACGGCGGGATATCGGTGGTCGAGGAAACCGCCGCCACCCTGCCCCAACTCCGCGGGTTCACCGCATATCCCACCACGCTGTTCCTGGGACGGGACGGAAGGATCCGAGAGGTGTACGCGGGGTTCCGCGGGCCGGCTGCGGGCGCTCAACACGCCCGCCAACTGGAAGACTACCGCCAGATCATCGAGCGGCTGCTCGCCGAGCCCTAGGGGCTTCGCCGCCGCGGCCTAAAGTCGCGGACCACAACGCTTTGTCCGACCATGCCAAGGGTGTATTCTTGAATGTTTACCCCAACGGGGATACCTCTTGGCGCTCCCGCTCGTCCAGCTCACCTCCGCCCCCTCGAACCCCAGCCCTGACCAGACCCTTTGGGCGAGTCCGGAGGGAGGCTTGGCACCGGCCCGGAAGCCTTCCTGGCTCAAGGTGAAGGCTCCCGGTGGAACGAACTATGTCCGCCTCAAGGAACTCATGAGGAGCCTCGATCTGCATACGGTTTGCGAAGAGGCGCGGTGTCCCAACATCGGCGAGTGCTGGGAGAACCAGGCCGCGACTTTCATGATTCTGGGTGACGTGTGCACCCGGAATTGTGCCTATTGCGCAGTCGCCCACGGGACTCCGAACGGGGTCGACCCCCTGGAGCCGGTCCGGCTCGCGCACGCGGTCCAATCGATGGGCTTGCAGCACGTAGTGATCACCTCGGTGGACCGGGACGATCTCCCCAACGGGGGGGCCGAAGCCTTCGCCGGCTGTGTGACCGAGATTCGCAAGCGACTCCCGGAAACCTCGGTCGAGGTGTTGATCCCGGATTTCAAGGGATCCGGTGCGGCGCTTGGGATCGTGATGGACTCCCGGCCGGCAATCCTCAATCACAATCTCGAGACCGTGCAGCGGCTTTATCCCCTGGCGCGACCGGGAGGCCGGTATTTCCGCGCGCTCGAACTCCTGGCACGGGCCCGCGAGATGGCTCCCAGCGGGCTCACCAAGTCGGGCCTCATCGTCGGCATGGGAGAGGAGTGGGACGAGCTCCTGAGCGCCATGGCCGATCTGCGGACGAGCGACGTCAACATCCTCACCCTGGGGCAATACCTTCGGCCCTCGGCAAGCCACCTTCCGGTGGCCCGGTTCTATTCGCCGGATCAGTTCAACGAGCTGCGCGAGCTGGGACTCGCGATGGGATTCGATCACGTCCAGGCGAGCCCGCTCACCCGCTCCTCCTACCATGCCTGGGACCAGGCCCGAGCGGCGCGGTTCGAACGGCAGAGTGGACCGGGACACCCGACAGCAGTGAGGGGGGGAGAGACCGGCTGATGGCCACCAGCACCGAGCCGGCTCGGGATTACCTCCGCCAGATGCTCCTGATCCGACGGTTCGAGGAAAAGGCGGGCGAGGCCTACAGTCTCGGCAAGATCGGCGGCTTCTGCCACCTCTACATCGGCCAGGAAGCGGTCGCGGTCGGGGCGATCGCTGCGCTTCGGGAAGACGATTACATCACCTCGGCGTACCGGGAGCACGGCCAGGCGCTGGCCCGGGGGATAACCCCGCGCGCGGTGATGGCCGAGCTGTTCGGCAAGAGCACCGGATGCTCCTCCGGGAAAGGCGGGTCGATGCACCTCTTCGATGCCGGGCTCGGGTTCCTGGGCGGGCATGGCATCGTGGGGAGCCACATTCCGATCGCCGCGGGCGCCGCCTTCGCCATCAAGTACAAGGGGGGCGACCAGGTCAGCCTGTGCTTCTTCGGCGAGGCGGCTGCCAACATCGGAGCGTTCCACGAGACCCTCAACATGGCGTCGCTCTGGGAGCTGCCGGTAATCTTCCTTTGCGAGAACAACGGCTACGGCATGGGGACGGCGATCGCCCGGGCCAGCGCGGTGCGGGAGCTGGCGATGCGAGGCAGCGCCTATGATACGCCGGCGGAAACAGTCGACGGACAGGACGTGCTGGCGGTGCGGGATGCGGTGGAGCGGGCAGTGGCCCGGGCCCGGAAGGAATCCATGCCGACGCTGCTCGAGGTGCGGACCTACCGCTACGTGGGCCACTCGATGTCCGACGCGGCCCATGGAACCTACCGCAGCAAGGACGAGGTCGAGGAGTTCCGCCGCCGCGACCCAATCAAGGTCCACGCCGACCGAATGCGGAGCGCCGGCGCGCTGGACGATGCCGGCTGGAAGAAACTCGAAGCCGAGGTCGGGGCCGAGGTGGAGGATGCGTTCCGGTTCGCCGACGAATCACCGGATCCGGACCCCGCGGAACTCTTTACCGATCTCTATGCAGACGACGTCGCGAGCCGGGGAGAGCGCGAACGGAGCACGCGATGGCGGTAATCACCTATCGCGATGCGTTGAACCAGGCGCTTCGGGAGGAGCTCCTGCGGGACGACCGGGTCTTCCTCATGGGCGAGGAAGTCGGCGAGTACGATGGCGCCTACAAGGTGAGCCGCGGGCTCCTCAAGGAATTCGGCCCCAAGCGGATCGTGGACACCCCGATCGCGGAACTGGGCTTTGCGGGCATCGGGGTGGGTGCGGCGATCGTCGGCCTGCGCCCGGTGATCGAGATGATGACCTGGAATTTCGCGCTCCTGGCCATTGACGAGATCGTGAACGAGGCCGCGAAGATCCGGTATATGTCGGGGGGCCAGCTGGCCTGTCCGATCGTGTTCCGGGGACCCAGCGGATCCGCCTTACAGCTCGGGGCCCAGCATTCCCAGGCGTTCGAGAGCTGGTACGCCCATGTGCCCGGCCTCAAGGTGATCACCCCGGGCACGCCGGCCGACGCGAAGGGACTCTTGAAGAGCGCGATCCGGGACGACGACCCGGTGGTGTTCATGGAGGGCGAGATGCTCTACAACACCAAGGGCGAGGTGCCCGAGGGCGAGCATCTGGTGCCGATCGGCAAGGCCGAGGTGAAACGAGCCGGCACCGACGTGACGATCGTCTGTCACGGGAAGACGGTGGGCGTAGCGCTCAAGGCGGCCGACCAGCTGGCGGGAGCGAACCGGGCGGCGGAAGTGGTGGATCTCCGGACGATCCGCCCGCTCGACATCGACACCATTCTCGGCTCGGTGATGAAGACCAACCGGTGCGTGGTGGTCGAGGAAGGGTGGCCGTTTGCCGGGGTCGGCGCGCAGGTTGTGGACGTGATCCAGCGGGAGGCGTTCGATTCCCTGGATGCCCCGGTGCTCCGGGTCACCAACGCCGACGTGCCGATGCCGTACAACAAATTTCTGGAGCGGGCCGCGAAGCCGGATGCCGGGAAGGTGGTCGAGGCGGCGAAGCGGGTTCTTTATGGGTAGCCAATAGCCATGGCAACCAAAGTCGTGATGGAGGCCCTTTCGCCCACCATGGAGGAAGGCCGCTTGGTGGAATGGAAGAAGCAGGAGGGCGATTCGGTCGCGGTCGGCGACGTGCTGGCCGAGGTCGAAACCGACAAGGCCGTGATGGAGCTGGTGGCCCGGGCCAGCGGCACCCTGCTCAAGCAGCTAGTGGGCCCCGGGACGACGGTGCCGGTGTCGGAGCCGGTGGGATGGATCGGGTCGCCGGGGGAGTCGGTTGAGGGAAAGGCGTCAACAGTCACTGGTCAACGGTCAACGGGAAGAGCCGAGCCGGCAAGAAGAGCGGAGCCGAGCGGGCCCCCAGCGCCGGCCCAGCAGGAAGCGGCTGCCCCTACCGGCCGAGTGAAGGCTTCTCCGCTGGCCCGTCGCATCGCGGCCGAACAGGGGGTGGACCTGGCCGCGGTGAGCGGGAGCGGGCCGGAAGGCCGGGTGATCAAGCGCGATGTCGAAGCGGGCCGTCGGGCCACCCGACCGCCGTTCGCCGATGTACCGCTCACCCAGATCCGGAAGACGATCGCCAAGCGGCTGGTGCAGTCGCTGGGCCCGATTCCCACGTTCTACCTCACCAGCGAGGTAGACATGGAGCGGGTTGCCGAGGCGCGCGCGGCGCTCAATGCAGCGGCGGGGGACCAGGGGAAGATCTCCTTCAACGACATCGTCCTCAAAGCGGTGGCCACGGCGCTGGTCCAGCATCCGGCCTGCAATGCCTGGTGGCAAGACGACCACGTCCGAGTCTGGCACGAGGTGCACCTGGGCATGGCGGTGGCAGTCGAGGACGGGCTCATCACGCCGGTGGTCCGGAACGCGGACGCCCGGTCGCTGCGGGAGATCTCGGCCCTCACCCGCGACCTGGCCGCGCGGGCCCGGGAGCGGAAGCTCAGGCCGGAGGAATACACCGGCAGCACGTTCTCGGTGTCCAACCTCGGCATGTTCGACATCGAGCATTTCACCGCGATCATCAATCCGCCGGAAGGGGGGATCCTGGCGGTCGGGAGCATCGCGCCGGTGCCGGCGGTCGTGGACGGGGAGGTCAGGGTCCGCCGCCGGATGCGGATGACGATGTCCTGCGACCACCGGGTGATCGACGGGGCGACCGGGGCCCAGTTCCTCAAGACGCTTAAACTCCTGTTGGAGAATCCGTTGGCGCTGGTGTGGTAGCGGCAAGGGACGCCCCCCTCACATTCAACTTCGGATTAGCCCGTGGCCACATTCGATCTGATCATCCTCGGGGGCGGACCGGCGGGTTATGTCTGCGCGATCCGCGCCGCCCAGCTTGGCCTCGCCACCGCGGTGGTCGAGCGGGAAAAGCTGGGCGGGGTTTGCGTCAACATCGGGTGCATCCCGACCAAGGCCCTGCTCCACAGCGCCAATGCGCTGCGGTTGATCCAACACGATGCCAAGGCGCTCGGCATCGAGGTCGGCGCCGTGAAGGCGGACTATGGTGTGGCCATGAAGCGGTCGCGCCAGGTATCCGACCAGAACGCCAAGGGCGTCGAATTCCTGATGAAGAAGCACAAGGTGACGGTGCTCAGGGGCCAGGGGGTGCTCCAGCCCGGGAAGAAGGTCGAAGTCGGTGGCGACCTGCACCAGGCCACCCGAGCGGTGGTGCTCGCCACCGGCTCCCGGGTCAAGGGCCTTCCCCAGATCGGGCTCGAGATCAACAAGACCACGGTCATCAGCTCCGACGAGGCGCTTTTTCTGGAGCGGGCGCCGGCGACGATGGCCATCATTGGGGCCGGGGCGGTGGGTTCGGAATTCGCCGACATCTTCAACGCCTTCGGCACCAAGGTCACCCTGATCGAGGCGCTGCCCCGGATTCTTCCGATCGAGGACGCCGAAGCGTCCGACCTGCTGACCAAGAGCTACCGGAAGCGGGGCATCGTGGTGCTGGCGGGAGCCAAGGTGCTCCAGGCACAGGTCGGGACCCAGGAGGTCACGCTCGAGGTGGAGGCGGCCGGAAAGACCGAGAACGTCACGGTGGAAAAAGTGCTGATGGCCGCGGGGAGGGCGGTGAACACCGAAGGGATGGGCTTCCAGGAGAGCGGGGTCAAGCTGACCGACACGGGCTTCGTCCAGGTGAATCTCTCGACCCTCGAGACCACCGCGCCCGGGGTCTATTGCATCGGCGACGCGGCCGGCCCGCCGATGCTGGCCCACAAGGGCAGCCGGGAAGGGGTGTTCGTGGCGGAGCTGATCGCGGGGCACCAGCCTCACCCGATCCGATACGACAACGTTCCCAGCGTCACCTACTGTCATCCCGAGGTGGCCAGCATCGGGCTTACCGAGGAGCAGGCCAAGGAGCAGAAGCTCGACTACCAGGTGGGCCGATTCCCGCTGAGCGCGAACGGCCGAGCCCGGGCCTCGATGGAAACCGAGGGCTTCGTCAAGATCATCCGGGAGCGG
>DATECI010000301.1:0-2205 GCA_035286985.1 Gemmatimonadales bacterium | reverse complement strand
ACCCAGCTCGAGGCCGCGCTGGGGGAAGCCGGATACCGGCCGGAAGACGTGCAATGGGTCATCAACACCCACTTGCATTTCGATCATGCGGGTGGGAACACCTGGACCGACGGCGAGGGGGGTGAGGTCCGACTGTCGTTTCCGCAGGCCACCTATCTGGTGCAATCGGGCGATCTCGACTTCGCGCGAGACGCCAACGAACGGACCCGGGCTTCTTACCTGCCCCACAATTACGAGCCGGTGGCGGCGGCGGGCCGGTTCCGGCTCCTGGAAGGAGACGGTGAGATCTTTCCGGGGGTATCGGTCCGGCTCATCCCGGGGCATGTCCCTTTCCTGCAGGGCGTTTTGCTGGAGAGCAGCGGCGAGCGGCTCTTCTACCTGGCGGACTTGATACCGACCCGGCACCATCTTCCGCTGCCCTGGATTATGGGATACGATGTCGAACCGCTCCGGACCCTCGAAACCAAGCGGCGACTGATTCGGGATGCGCTGGCCGGAGACTGGCTGCTTTTTTTCGAGCACGATCCCGAAATCGTCATGGGGCGGCTTGCCGGGGACGAGAGGAAACCGGAGTTGTCGGGGCAGGTCGTGGTGGGGTGAGGGCGACTGGTGACGTTCGGCATGACCCCGCAGCAGGCGGCCGAAGCGGCCGAAGCGGCTGGAGCGTTTCCATGACCACAAGACGATCGACGGTACTGGTTGCCGGGCTTGCCTTCGCCGCGGGGGGGGGCCTCGGGTGGGTCGGCCGCCCGAGTCAGCAGACCACCCACCGGGAGCCGCAATTCGAGAACGAGCAGGTCCGGGTCTGGAAGTCCATCATCATGCCGAAGCAGCCTCTCAGCTATCACCGGCACGATCATGGGCGTGCCTTGATCGCGCTGACCGATGGTGAGCTCAAGGTGCTCGACCAGGAGGGCCGGCAGATCGACACCTATCGGTGGGAGCGCGGCAAGGCCTACTGGCTGGGGGCCGACCCGCCGGGGAAGCTGCACGCCGACCTCAATGAAACCGCCCAACCCATCGAAGTCATCGTCGTGGAGCTCAAGAAGGACTAGCTCACCGCGCCACGAGTCGGGTCAGCTCCGGGCTCAGATGCATGAACATG
The DNA here is from genome assembly GCA_035286985.1 of Gemmatimonadales bacterium. GTDB lineage: Bacteria > Gemmatimonadota > Gemmatimonadetes > Gemmatimonadales > GWC2-71-9 > JABFSM01. The sequence goes on along the minus strand of DATECI010000301.1, from coordinate 1,100 downwards.
TTGTACTCGGACCAGCCGCTTCGCGCCGCCACCGTGTTGGGATGGAGCTCGGGGCGGTCGGAGCCGACCAGCACGGCCTCATCCCCCACCGCGGCTGCCGGCTCGGCGCCCAGGGCCACCACGGTATGGCTCGCGCTGACCGTACCCACGACGGGAAAGAGCCGGTTTCGGATCAACACCTCACCCCCCTTGACCGCACCGGCGGGATACCCGTCGACGTGACCGATCGCGAGGGTGGCGGTCCAGGTGGGCTGGTCGGCCTTGAACCGGTGGTGATAGCTCACCCCATCACCGGGCTCGAGATGATCGATCCGAATGACCCGCGCCTTGAGCCGGTAGGCCGGTCGCAGCTCGCCGCGGGCCAGGGATTCCTGGGTAGGATAACCACCGTAGAGCACGAGGCCGGGCCGCACCAGATCGAGAAACGTTTCCGGGGTCGGCCGCATGATGGCGTCGGAAGAAGCGGCGTGGCGCGGGCCGAGCGGCACGCCTCGGGACGCGGCCGATTCGGCCAAGCGCTCGAGCCGGGCCGCCTGCTCCCGGTCGAATCCTTGATCCTCGACCAGCTCGGTCATCACCCCTTCGATGTGCAGGGCGCGGCGGAGCGGAGCCGCCTCGAGCCACGCCAGGACCTGATCGTGCGGCATTCCCATTCGGTGCATGCCGGTATCCACATAGAGATGCACCGGCACCGGGCGACCGAGCCGGCCGGCAAGCCGGACGAACCGGTCGCCGTCCGTGACGGAATACGGGGTGAGCCGCACTCCGCTTCGAGCCAGCTCTTCCATCTCGTCGTCGGAGGCCGGTCCCATGAGGACGACGGGCTTGGTCACCCTCGCCGCGCGCAGTACGGCTGCTTCGCGGGGGCGCACGGTACCGAACCCCCAGATCGGAGCCAGGCGGTCCAGCAGCGGTCCTACGGTTTCGAGGCCAAGGCCATACGCGTTGTTCTTGACCATCGCGAGGATCGGCCGGCCGCCGGCGAGGCGGGACACGGTTGCGGCATTGTGGGCCAGCGCGGCCGGGTCAACCTCGAGCCAGGGATCGAACCCTCGACCGGCCGAGGGCCGCGGGCCGCGTCGAGGCTCTGGCAGCGCGCC
>DATECI010000300.1:0-4162 GCA_035286985.1 Gemmatimonadales bacterium | reverse complement strand
TGGTGGTCGGCGGGGTCGTGAGGGGGGTCACAAATTTGGCGTGGACCAGGTCCACGCTGGCCAGCTCGGCCGCTTCGTACGATGCGATCAGGGGGGCAACCAGGCTCACCGCATGGTCCACGGTGGGCCGATCTCCGATGTCCTGGCGATCTCCCGCCAGGGGCCGCCCGATGTACTTGAAAAACCCGGCGCCCTTCTTCCCCACGGTGTACAGGTCCACGACGTAACCCGCACCCTCGAGCCGCTCGATGGTGCGACGGGCTTCCTTGATGAGATTGCTGTTGAAGGCACCAGCCAACCCGCGATTGGAGGTCACCAGGATCACCGCGGCCCGGCGGGGGCCTCCCTTGGCCGGCAGAGCCGGGACTCGCAGCAGGGGGAACTGTGCCGCCAGCTCGCGGGTCACCAGGTCACCCAGCACCTGGCGGAGCGCCTCGGCGTAGGGCCGGGCCGCCACGACGCGGTCCTGAGCACGCTTGAGCTTGCTCGTGGCAACGAGCTCCATGGTGCGGGTGATCTTCCGGGTATTCTGGACCGACCTGATCCGGCCCCGAAGCTGGCGCCCCTTTCCCGCCATTACTCGGCTCGGAACAGCGGCTTGAACGTTTCGATCGCCGCCTTGAGGTGGGCCGTCAGGGTGTCGTCCAGGGCCTTCCGGACGCGAATTCCCTCGAGGACCGCGCCCGGCGCGCTGGCCAGATATTCGAGGAATTCGCGCTCCCACTTCCGGATATGCCTGACGTCGAGGTCGTCGAGATAGCCGTTGGTGACGGCGAAGATGATCGCGACCTGGCGCTCAACCGGCATCGGGTCGTACTGGAGCTGCTTGAGCACCTCGACCAGGCGGGCCCCCCGGGCCAGCTGCCGCTGGGTGGCGGCGTCGAGATCGGAGCCGAACTGGGCGAAGGCTTCGAGCTCGCGGTATTGAGCCAGGGAAAGCCGGAGCGGGCCGGCCACCTGCTTCATGGCCTTGACCTGGGCATTGCCGCCCACCCGGCTGACGCTGATGCCGGCGTCCACCGCGGGCCGAACGTTGGCATAGAACAAGTCGGTGGTCAGGAAGATCTGGCCGTCGGTGATCGAGATGACGTTGGTCGGGATGTAGGCGGAGACGTCGCCCGCCTGGGTCTCAATGATGGGGAGCGCGGTGAGCGATCCGCCCGGCTTCTTGATTCGGGAGTCGAACTTGATGACCGCGGGATCGTCGGAGATCTTGGCGGCCCGCTCCAGCAGGCGGCTATGGAGGTAGAAGATGTCTCCCGGATAGGCTTCCCGCCCCGGCGGGCGACGGAGAATCAGCGACATCTGCCGGTAGGCCGCGGCTTGCTTGGACAGATCGTCATAGACGCAGAGGGTGGCTTTCCCCTCGGTGTACATGAAGTACTCGGCAATGGCGCAGCCGGCATAGGGGGCAATGAACTGGAGCGGAGCCGGCTCGGAGGCGGACGCCATCACCACAATGGTGTAGTCCATGGCCCCCGCTTCCTTGAACCGCTCCACCACGGTTGCCACGGTCGAGCGCTTCTGCCCGATGGCGATGTAGACGCAAATGACGCCGGTGCCCTTCTGGTTGAGAATCGTATCCACCGCGATCGCGGTCTTCCCGGTGCCCCGATCGCCGATGATCAGCTCCCGCTGGCCCCGTCCGATCGGGATCATCGAGTCGATCGCCTTAATCCCGGTTTGCAGCGGCTCCTTGACCGGCTGCCGCACGATGATCCCGGGCGCAATCAACTCCACCGGACGGAACGCCTCGGCCTTGATCGGGCCGCGGCCGTCCACGGGGGCGCCGAGCGCATCCACGACCCGGCCAAGCATCGCCGAGCCGACGGGCACCTCGAGCAGCCGGCCGGTGCAGCGGACCTCGTCGCCCTCCTTGAGCTTGAGGTAGTCGCCCATGATGGCGGCGCCCACGTTGTCCTGCTCCAGATTGAGCACCAGGCCATGGATCACCTCGCCGGTCTCGGACGAAGTGAACTCCAGCATCTCACCGGCCAAGGCGCTCTTCAGACCGTAGATCCGGGCCACGCCGTCGCGCACCTCGAGGGTGATACCCACGTCGGCAGTATCGGCCTGGGCGAGGTTCGCGGCCTCGATTTCCTTGAGGAGGATTTCCTTCAGCTCACCGGGTCGGAGAATGGATTCGGTCGCCATGAGTCAGGGGCTAGGGAGCTAGGGAGCTAGGTGTTAAGGGACAGCAAATGTAGTGGGATTGATGTTTGTGAAATTTATCACAATCCCCGAGTAGGGCAAGAGCGGGACGGCGGCCGGGACGCGAAGGACGGGGTCCCCTTCGGGCGCTCAGACGGTAGGACGGAAGCCGGTCATCGCCCAGCGGTTCTTCTGAGGAAGCGCCGCACCAGCTCCAGAGCGCTCATTCGGCGAGCCTCTTCCAGCCCCACCCCGACAATCCGGCGCACCACCGTGCGCAAGTGGCTCGGGCTCGCAAAACCCAGCAGCCGGGCAACGATAGGCACCGGATAGCCAGGATTGATGAGCAGCGCGACCGCAGCCTGCACCGTGAGCAGGTCGGAAACCCGCTTCAAGTTGGGCGCTCCGCCGGCCCCGAATTGCCGAGAAAGGTGCTCGCGCGAGACCCCGAGAGACCGGGCCAGTGCTCCAATCCGAGGGGGCCGCCCCGGGCTTCCGACCAGCCGCTCCCAGGTGCGGAGTTGCAACCGCTCGGTGAGGCGGAGCAGCCGGGGGAACTCCGCCACGGCAGCGAACCGCCGGCGGGAAGCGGTGTGCCGGAGGAGGAGATCGCCGACGACCGGGTCGTCCACGCCCTCGACCAGCACCAGCGCCACCGGCAGTGCTTCCCAGCGGAGCAGCAACGGGGCATCCTCGGCTCGCAGCGAGCCGAAGATCACGATCGGAATGCCAGGATAGCGGGCCCGGAGTGCGGCGAGGTCGAGCCGCTCCGCGGTGCGGGGACCCAGGAGCATCGCTTCGATAAGCCGGCGGTGCAGGGCGCGCTCGAGCTCTCGGGGTGAGCGGCACGGCAGAAGCTGAGCCGACCCGCGCGGCAGGGATCGCCGCAGGGCGCCGAGCCCGGCCCGGCTGTCGAGCAGCGCGGGGATCGCTGCCATCGCCTCAGGGGGGGGCTTGCTGGGAGGCCGAGCGAGGGCGGCCGGCGCCGGCGGCGACGAGGGTTTTCGCCATCTCGCCGGCCCGGCGGAGCACGCCGCGGGCGTTCTCGTAGCTCAGCTCGGCCAGTGCCTCCTCGAAGGGGAACCAGCCACACGCCGTAATCCCCTCGTCTCCCTGCGGAACCGGGTCACCTTCTCGCGATTCGAAGAGGAAGAAGTGGCAGTACTTGTGGATGAGCCGGCCGCGGAACCGGAAATACCAGTCGATGACGCGGATCGGGCCATGGAGGATCAGGCCCCGCAGGCCGGTTTCTTCCTCGGTCTCCCGGAGCGCCGCCGCGGCCGGCGGCTCCCGGTCCTCCAGGTGGCCCTTGGGAAATCCCCAGTTGTCGTAGGAATCCCGGATGAGGAGAAAGCGGACCTCTCCGGGGGGTTCGGGGGCGCGCCGGAAAACGATTCCGCCGGCGGAAACCTCCTTCTCTGGCCTCCGTTTTCCCATGGAGGGGCCCTGGCAAAACAGCGTCAACGGTCAACGGCGAACGGGAACCGCCACACTGGGCAAACTCGGCTGGCAGAGCAGGTCCCGTTGACCGTTGACTGTTGACTGTTCACGTTGTTCCGAGTGAAGGCCATCAGAATACCGAGAACCGGAAATAGCGGCGGGGATTGGCCTGGATATCGGCCAACAGGGTTCGCAGCTGCTGTACCGCGCCGGTGGCCTCGTAGTAGAGCACCGAGTCGCGAGCCAGGAGCGAGAGGGTTCCCCTCCCTTCCTGGACCCGGGTGAGGAGGGAATCGCTCGCCTCGAGCACCCGGATCAGGCTGCGGCGGTGTTCTTTGACATCATTCACGATCGCCTGCATGTCGGCGGTCAGCTCCCGCAGCGCGGCGCTGGCCTGCCGGGAGGATCCCATGAGCTCCTGGAGCTGGCCATTGCCGGTCGCCGAATCGACCCGCCCCATGAAGGTGTTGAACCGCCGGGCTCCCAGGTCCACATCGCCCGAGGCGCGGGTCAGATTGCCGGACATGGTGGAGAAGTTTTCGCTCTGGGCATTCGCCATCTCGGTGAGTCG
>DATECI010000299.1:0-23169 GCA_035286985.1 Gemmatimonadales bacterium | reverse complement strand
TCGCTCCCGGCGATCGGGTCGTGGTGGACGGGATCCAAAAGGTCTTTCCCGGGATGAAGGTGCGGCCGGTGGCCGCATCGGATTCCGCCTCGGCGGCTCCCCCGCCGCAGGGGGCCCCCCGTCCGTGACCTCACCGACCTCCTCGACCGTCCGGTACCTGTTCATCCGCCGGCCCGTCCTGGCCGGGGTGCTCTCGATCGTGATCACCCTGCTGGGCGGATTCGCGATGTTGCGGCTTCCGGTCAATCGCTTTCCTCAGATTACCCCGCCGGCGGTTCAGGTGACCGCGGTGTACCCGGGCGCGAGCGCGGAGGACGTGGCTCAGGCAGTGGCCGCGCCGATCGAGCAACAGCTCTCCGGGCTCGACGGCCTGCTCTACTACCAGTCGGCCAACTCGAGCAGCGGGGTCATGACGCTGTCGGTGTACTTCGACATCTCCCGCGATCTGGACCTGGCCGCGGTCGAAGTCCAGAACGCCGTCAAGCTGGCCGAGCCCCAGCTCCCCGAGGAGGTGCGCCGCAACGGGGTCATCATTCAGAAAGCCGTCAACGCCAACATCCTGATGGTGGTGGCCCTGGTGAGCGACGATCCCCGCTACGATGCCGCCTATCTGACCAACTACGCCCGGCTCTACATCGAGGATGAGCTCAAGCGGCTGCCCGGAGTAGGCAGCGCCTTCGTGTTCGGTGGGCTCGACTTCTCCATGCTGCTTTCGCTCGATCCCGACAAGATGGCCCAGCTGGGCATCACGGTCGAGGACGTCGCCGCGGCGGTTCGAGAGCAGAGCGCCACCAATCCGGCGGGCCGGCTGGGAAGGGAGCCGGCCCCGGCGGGCACCCAGCTCACCTTGCCGGTCACCACCAGCGGGCGGCTCAAGACTCCGGAGGAATTCGGGGCCGTCATCGTGCGGGCCCTCCCCAATGGATCCCTGGTGCGGGTGCGCGACATCGCGCGGGTCCATCTCGGCGCGCTCAACTACGACCAGGTGGGCCGGCTGAGCGGGAGACCGAACGCGTTCTTCCTGGTGAGCGCCCGCCCCGGCGCGAACAATCTCGCGGTCCGGGACGAAGTGGTGCAGCGGCTGGACGAGCTGTCGAAGAGTTTTCCGGGCGGGGTACGCTACGACGTGGCGTTCGATACCACCCCGTTCATCACCGAGTCCATGAAAGAGGTGGTGAAGACCCTGGTCGAGGCGATGCTCCTCGTGACGCTGGTGGTCTTCTTGTTCCTGGAGAGCTGGCGGGCGACCCTGATTCCCCTGTTGGCCGTCCCGGTGAGTATCATCGGGACTTTCCTTGGACTCCAGGCCATGGGCTTCACCATCAACACGTTGACGCTGTTCGGGCTGGTGCTCGCGATCGGCATCGTGGTGGACGACGCGATCGTGGTGATCGAGAACACCGAACGGATCATGGAGGAGGAGCATCTCCCGCCCCGGCTTGCCGCCGACAAGGCCATCCGGCAGGTGGCTGGCGCGCTGGTCGCGATCGTGCTCTCGCTCTGCGCCGTGTTTGTGCCGGTCGCTTTCCTCGGGGGGATCACCGGCGCGATGTACAAGGAGTTCGCTCTGGCGATCGTGATCGCGGTGGTGCTCTCGGGAATCGTGGCGCTCACCCTGACGCCGGCCCTCTGCGCTATGCTGCTCCGGCATTCGACCGCGGAAACCACCAACCGGTTCTTCGTCGCGTTCAACCGGTGGTTCGATCGGACCCGGGGTCGCTACGTGGCCCGGACCGGCCGGATCATCGGCCGGCCCAAGCCCTGGCTCGCGGCGTTCGCGGTGATGGTGGCGGTCACGCTGGTGCTGGCCCGGCGGGTGCCCGGGGCGTTCGTTCCGGCGGAGGACAAGGGGTTCTTCGTGCTCGCGCTGCAGCTCCCCGATGCCGCCTCCCGGCCCCGCACCGAAGCGGTGGTGGCCCGGATCGAGCAGATGGCGCTGGCCGACCCTGCCATCGAGAAGACCACCACGCTGGTGGGGCTCGACCTGCTCACCTTTTCTCAGCAGACCAACAGCGCTACGATGTTCATCCGGCTCAAGCCGTGGGCCGAGCGCAAGCGCAAGGAGCTGAGCCTCGAAGCGACCCTGGGCCGGGTGAACGGGGGGCTCTTTGGGATCAAGGAAGGGTTCGCCTTTGCCTTCAATTTCCCGGAGATCCCCGGCCTGGGCCGGACCAGCGGGCTGGAACTCAACCTGCAGGCTCGGGCCAGCCAGGACTACGGCCAGTTCGCCGCGATCGCCCAGCGATTCGCACAGGATGTCAACCAGCTGCCCGAAGTCACCGGCGCGGCGACCCTGGTCCGGGCGAATGTCCCTCAGCTGTACGTAAACGTGGACCGGGAAGCGGCCCGGGCCCGAGGGGTGAGCAACGGGCAGATTTTCTCGACCATGCAAGCCATGCTCTCGACCCTGTACATCAACGACTTCAACCTCTACGGGCGCACCTACCGGGTGCAGGCCGAGGCCGATTCCCCGTTCCGGCAGCGGCCGGAGGACATCGGGCGCTTTTACGTGCGGTCGCGAAGCGGGGAGATGGTGCCCCTCGGGTCGCTCGTCACCACCGAGATGCGGGGAGGCCCCAGCATCATCAGCCGGTTCAACGGATTCCCCTCCGCGCTGGTGACGGCGAGCCCCGCGCCCGGGATGAGCTCGGGTCAGATGATCGCCGCGGTGGAGCGTCTCCTCGCCGAGCAGTACGAACCGCAGGGCATCGGCTACGCGTACAGCGGGCAGTCCTACCAGGAGCGGGTGGCGGGCGGCGGCGGCGGGATGGTGATCGTGCTGGGGCTGGTCCTGGTCTTCCTGGTCCTCGCGGCCCAATATGAGAGCTGGTCCATTCCGTTCGCGGTTCTGCTCGGCATTCCCTTCGGGTTCTTCGGCGCGCTGCTCGGCGCCTGGCTCCGTGGCCTGCCGCAGGACGTGTACTTCCAGGTCGGGATGATCGCGGTGATGGGACTCGCGGCCAAGAACGCGATCCTGATCGTCGAATTCGCGTCCTCGCTCCGGAACCAGGGGCTCTCGATCCGCGAGGCGGCGATGGAGGCCGCCCGCCAGCGGCTCCGGCCTATTCTGATGACTTCGTTCGCCTTCATCTTCGGCGTGTCCCCGCTGGTGATCGCAAGCGGGGCCGGCGCGGCCAGCCGGCACTCGATCGGCACCGGGGTATTCGCCGGCATGCTGATCGCCACCCTGGTGGGAATCTTCTTCATCCCGCTCTTCTTCTCGGTGATTCGCGGATGGGCCGAGCGGGTGCGGCTCCGCCGCGCGAGTGCTCCCGCCACCGGAGCGATGGAAGGCAGATGATCATGAAAGTCAGACCGTCGGATGGTCGGGTGGTCGGGCAATCGGACGGTTGGAGGACTGGCCGATGCACTCGGGTCGCCGGGATCCTCCTCCTCAGCGCGTGCGCGGTGGGGCCGAGTACGCGGGTCGCCCCTCCGGCCCATCCTGGGCCGCGAAGTGCCGATAGCCTCCCCGCTCCGGCGGCGCGGCGGTTTCTGGATTCGCTGGCTGCGGAGCGGGCTCGAGCAGACACCGGGGTCACGGCCCTCATGCCTCCCCGGCCCCTGAGGATCGATCCTGCCAGTGACCGACCCTGGCTGGAAGTATTGCGGGATTCGACCCTGGTGAGGCTGGTCGAGACCGCGCTGGCCAACAACCGGGAATTCCGGATCGCGGTCGCGAGAGTACGGGAGTATCGAGCTCTCCTTGGCGTGGCGCGGTCGGAACTGTTCCCCCAGTTGAGCGCCACCGCCAGCGGCAGCAAGAACCAGATTGTGTTCGGGTCGTTTCCCACCCAGGAGTTCGATGTGGTCCGGCTCACCGCCGACCTGGCCTGGGAGCTGGATTTCTGGGGCCGATTGCGCCGGCAGACCCAGGCCGCCGGCTTCGACTTGAGGGGCAGGGAAGAGGACGAGCGAGCCGCCGTGGTATCCCTGGTGGCAGACGTGGTCTCGGCGTACCTCGAGCTCCGGGAGCTGGACCAGGTTGTCGCGATCTCGGAGCAGACGCTCGAATCGCGCCGCGCCACGCTCGGTCTGGCGCAGCGGCGCTTTGCCGAGGGAGTCATCTCCGAGCTCGACGTGCGGCAGTTCGAGGCCGAGGCGGCGGCACCGGCCGCCCGGCTGGCCGAATTCGCCCGGCTCCGCTCGGAGCGGGAGCATCAGCTCAATCTGCTGCTCGGCGAGGCGCCCGGACCGGTGGCGCGGGGCGCTCCGCTGGAGGCGGTTGTGCAGGCCGTGGCGGTGCCGGATTCGATCCCGGCCGAGCTGCTGCTCCGGCGGCCTGACGTGACCAGGGCCGAGCGCGATCTCCAGGCCGCTGCCGCGCGGGTAGGACTCGCCCTGGGAAACCGGCTGCCGCGGGTTATGCTGACCGGTACCTACGGCCGGCAGAGCCAGGACTTCCAGGATTTCTTCTCCCGGGACAATGAGATCTACGTTGCCCAGGTCGGGATTTCGATCCCGCTCTTCACCGGGGGGCGGCTGGCCGACCAGCAAGGTGCGGCGCGGGCCCGCCTGGACCAGGCCCGAGCCCGATACGAGCAAACCGTGCTCCAGGCGCTTCGGGAAGGGAGCGATGCGCTGGTCGGATTGCGGCTCTCTCGCGATCAGCTCAGCGCCCAGCAAACCCAGGCCCAGGCGCTCGCGCGGGCGTACCGCCTTGCGGTGCAGCGGTACGAGAACGGGGTCTCCAGCTACCTCGAGGTGCTCGATGCCCAGCGGTCACTCTTCAACGCTCAGCTGGCGCTGGTGGGGCAGGAGCGGCAATACCTGGTGCAGACGGTCAGGCTGTACCGGGCGCTGGGGGGAAGCTGGATCCATCCCGGGCGGTGAAGGATTCGCGGGCATCGGCGAGATAGCCCCTTCCTGAGATGCTGCCGGCGAATGAAATCGGTAGCGACTTTCCATGGAGGTCGGCGCCAGGGGACCGGTTTGCATCGGCCGAGCGTGGCTCTTGCGTAGTTCCGCCTCGGGCGTATCGTTTACTCTCTTCCCCACGCCGGCACCGGCCTCGTGGCCGCAACCCGCGCCGCCCGGCTCCGCCATCCGTATCGAGACCTCGGGGGACTGCGCGTGAACGGGCAGCACACCATCGGTGTCATGGTCAACGGGACCCGGTACGAGCGGAGCGTCGAGCCCCGGCTGCTCCTCTCGGATTTCTTGCGTCACGAGCTCGGTCTTACCGGGACCCGGGTCGGCTGCGAGCACGGGGTCTGTGGCGCGTGCACCGTTCTCCTCGACGACAAGGCGGTGCGCTCCTGCCTGATGTTCGCGGTTCAGGCTGACGGGCGGGAGCTCCGGACCGTCGAAGCCTTGGGCGACTCCGACCAGCTTCATCCCTTGCAACAGGCCTTTCACGAAACCCACGCCCTCCAGTGCGGCTTCTGCACGCCGGGCTTTCTCATGACGCTGATTCCGTTTCTGCAGGAGCACCCCGATCCGAGTGAGCCCGAGATCCGGGAGGCTCTCTCGGGAAATCTGTGCCGCTGTACGGGATATGCGAACATCGTGGCGGCGGTGCGCCGCTATGCGGAGAAGTCTGGGACCAGGGAACTACGGAGCTAGGGAGCGAGAGTGACAGCGGGACCCTATTTCGGCATGCGTATCCCGAGACTGGAAGACGCCCAGCTTCTCACCGGGCGGGCCCGCTTCGTGGACGACGTGGATCTGCCGGGTTTGCTCCATGTCGCCTTTCTCCGGAGTGACGAAGCTCACGGGCGGCTGCGCGGGATCGATGCCGGTGCGGCCCGGGCGCGTCCGGGAGTGGTCGCCGTGTACACCGCCCTGGACCTCGGTGACTACTGGCGTCCCGGTCCCCTGCTCGTGCCCCCTCCTCCCATTCCCGGCCTCGTCTTCCATACCGCCACTCAGGTGCCCCTGGTGCGCGACAAGGTGCGTCACGCCGGGGAACCGCTAGCGATGGTCGTCGCGGAGAGCCGCTATCTCGCCGAGGACGCGCTCGAGGACATCGCCGTGGACCTGGAGCCGCTCCCCGCCGTCACCGAGCTCGAGGCGGCGCTCGAGCCCGGCGCTCCGCTGGTGCACGAGCAGTTCGGCACTAACCTCGCGGCCCACGTGCACCAGGTCAAAGGCGACTATGCGTCGGCGCGCAGCAAGGCCCACGCCCTCATCGCGCGGCGGTTCCACTACGATCGCGGCGCCGCGGCAGCGCTCGAGAATCGCGGCGTCGTGGCCCAGTGGGATGTCCGGGCCGAAGAGCTCACCATCTGGGACACCACCCAGGCGCCGATCCCGATCCGCAACGGCATGGCGGAGCTGCTCGGGCTCCGCGAGTCGCAGGTGCGGGTCATCGCGCCGTTCATCGGCGGTGGATTCGGGCCCAAGATCATGATGTTCTATCCCGAAGAGGTGCTGGTTCCCTGGGCCGCCATCCGGCTCGGCCGACCGGTAAAATGGATTGAAGACCGCCGGGAAAACTTCTATGCCACGACCCAGGAACGGAGCCAGATCCACGACGCCGAGCTGGCAGTGGCCAGGGATGGCACGATCATCGGAGTGAAGGACCGGTTCCTGCACGATACCGGCGCGTACGATCCCTACGGCCTCACCGTCCCGATCAACACCCAGTGCACCCTGCTCGGACCCTACGTGGTCCCGCACTATGACAGCGAGTTCACCGCGGTCTTCACCAACAAGCCGATCGTGACACCGGTCCGGGGTGCGGGACGGCAGCACGGCGTGTTCGTGATGGAGCGGCTGCTCGATCTGGCCGCTCGGGAGCTCGAGATCGACCGGGTGGAGATCCGGCGCCGCAACTACATCCAGCCGGATCAGTTTCCCTACGATCACCAAATCCTGTTTCAGGACTTCCGCCCCCTGATTTACGACAGCGGCGACTACCCCGCCGCCCTGGACAAGGCCGTGGAGCTGATCGGCTACGAGCGCTTCGTGGGGGTGGAGCAGCCCCGGCTGCGGCGGGAGGGAAAGCACGTCGGAGTTGGGGTCGTCTCCTACATCGAGGGAACCGGAGTGGGGCCCTACGAGGGGGCGCGGGTGACGGTGGAGCCGAGCGGCACGGTCCGGCTCGCCACCGGGGTGGGAACCCAGGGGCAGGGACACTTCACCACGTTCGCCCAGGTGGTGGCGGACGTCCTCGGCGTGGAGGTGGGCCAGGTCCGGGTGAGCACCGGGGATACCCGCGAATTCAATTGGGGGACCGGCACCTTCGCGAGCCGCGGCGCCGTGGTGGCAGGGAGCGCGTGCCACGCCGCCGCCGTGAAGGTGCGGGAGAAGGTCCTCGGGCTCGCGGCCCCGCTACTCGGCGTGGCGCCCAACGATCTGGTGCTCGCCGGTGGCCGGGTCCACCGTCGCGGCTCGCCCGATCAGGGCATCACCCTCGGGGAGCTGGCCCGCAAGGCCAACCCGTTGCGGGGGGCGGTTACCCCCGGGACCGAACCTGGACTCGAGGCGACCGCGTACTTCGGTCCCGATCGGGGCAACGCCGCGAGCGGGGTGCACGCGATGGTGGTCGAGGTGGATCCGGAAACGGCCGCGGTCGCGATCAAGCGATACGTAGTGGTACACGACTGCGGGACCGTGATCAACCCGATGGTGGTCGAAGCGCAGGTGCAGGGAGGAGTGGCCCACGGCATCGGCAACGCCTTCTACGAGCAGCTCATCTTCGACGCCAACGGCCAGCTGCAGAATGCCTCGTTCATGGACTACCTGCTGCCCACGGCGCTCGACGTGCCGACCGTAGAAATGGCCCACGTTGTCTCTCCCTCGCCGCTCAACCCGCTGGGCGCCAAGGGCGTGGGTGAGGCTGGAGCGATCCCCACCGGCGCCGCGTTTGCCCAGGCGGTCGAAGATGCGTTGGCAGGAACCGGAATCGAGATTACCGAAATGCCGCTCAGTCCGGGCCGCCTGTTCGAGCTGCTCCAGGCCGCGCAGGGAGGCGTGGGATGATCGTCGAGGGCAGCTATCCCTTGCCCGGCAGCCCCGACGTGATCTGGGATCTGCTCATGGATCCGGACGTCCTGGCCAAAGTCATGCCGGGTACCAAGGCGCTGTCGCGGACCGCCCCGGACCGCTATGAGGGAACGATGGGAGTCGGCATCGGGCCGATCACGGCCGCCGAGTTCGAGCTCACCATCACGCTCACCGACCTGCAGCGCCCGGCGTCCTACACCATGCAGATTGACGGGAAGGGCCGTTTCGGATTCACCCGGGGCACTGCGAACGTCGAGCTGGCGTCCGAAGGTGTGGGGACGGTGATGCGGTATCGCGCCGATCTCCAGGTCGGCGGAAAGATCGCCGGGTTGGGCCAGCGGCTGCTCGACTCGGTGAGCCGGATGCTGACCCGCCAGGGCCTCGACGCCCTCAACCGAGAGCTGACTGCGCGGCTGACATGAGCGAGCCTGCCCCGTGAAGCCGCCCCCGTTCGAGTATTATCGGCCCTCCTCCCTGGAGGGGGCCCTCACTCTGCTCGCCGAGCGGGAAGAAGCCAAGCCGCTGGCCGGGGGGCAGAGCCTCATTCCCGCGATGAATTTCCGGCTGGCGGCTCCCGCAATGCTGGTGGATCTCAATGACCTCGGCGAGCTGGCCGGAATCACCGCCGCCGGAGCCGGAATCCGCATCGGGGCGATGACTCGGCACTCCGCAGTGGAAAGGGATCGCCGGATCGCCGAACGGGCGCCGCTGCTCTGGGAGACGATGCCCCACATTGCCCATCCCCAGATCCGGAACCGGGGGACCGTAGGCGGAAGCCTGGCCCACGCCGACCCCGCCGCCGAGCTGCCGGCGGTGATGGTCGCGGTGGAGGCAACGGTCCTGCTCCGGAGTACCCGGGGTGAGCGCCGGGTGCCCGCGGCTGAGTTTTTCACCGGACTCTTCCGCACCGCTCTCCTGCCCGGCGAGCTGGTCACCGCGATCGAAATTCCTCCGCTCCCGCCCCGGACTGGCTGGGCCTTCGAGGAGTTTGCCCGGCGGCATGGCGACTACGCGCTGGTGGGCGTGGCGGTGCTGGTCACTCTGGATGGCGGGGGCCGGTGCGAGCGGGCGCGGATCGCCCTGCTGAGCGTTGGGGATGGTCCCGTCCTGGCGACGCGTGCCATGGGGACGCTGCAGGACAGCGACCTCGATGCGAGCGTGATCCGCGAAGCAGCCGAGCGTGGCGCGCGCGACGACATCGAGCCGCCGTCCGATATTCACGCCTCCGAGGCGTATCGCCGCCAGCTCACCCGGGTATTGACCCGGCGCGCACTTACTCGGGCTGTTGCCCGGGCCCGTGAGGCTTCCCGGTGAGTCACCGTTCACCGTTCCCCGTTCACGGTTCACCGTTGGTGGAGCTGACCGAGCCCCTCCCGCCCTCCCGCTACCTCAATCCGGACCTCGCCCCCGTGCCCCTCGTCCAGCGCACCTGGACCCTGTGGCATTTCGCCTCGTTGTGGGTCGGCCTGAGCGTCTGCATTCCGACCTACATGCTCGCGGCAAGCCTGATCGGGGCCGGGATGAACTGGTGGCAGGCGCTGCTCACGATTCTGCTGGGCAATGGGATCGTGCTGGGGCCCCTGATCATCAATGCCCACGCCGGGACCCGCTACGGCATTCCATTCCCCGTGTACACCCGCGCCGCGTTCGGGCTCCAGGGCGCCCACCTTCCCGCGCTGCTGCGTTCCGTGGTGGCGTGCGGCTGGTTCGGGATCCAGACCTGGATCGGCGGCCTCGCGATCAGCGAGATCCTCGGCCTCCTCTGGCCGGCCTGGCGGAGCTTGGGCGGGGGTACCACGTTCATGGGAATCGGCCTCCCCGCCTATCTGGGCTTTGCCGCGTTCTGGTTCATCAATCTGTGGTTCGTCTGGAAAGGCACCGAGTCGATTAAGTCGCTGGAAACCCTGTCAGCGCCGTTCCTGATCGTGATCGGCCTGGCGCTGCTCTGGTGGGCCGCTGCAAAGGTGGGAGGCATTAGCCCGATGCTGGCGAGCTCGGAGGTCCTGCGGGGAAGTAGTGAGGGCCCCAGGTCGTTCGGAACCCTGTTTCTCCCCTGGGTCACCGCGATGGTGGGGTACTGGGCGACGCTTTCGCTCAGTATTCCGGATTTCACCCGGTATGCCCGATCCCAACGGGACCAAATCGCTGGCCAGGCCCTGGGGCTGCTCACGACCATGCCGCTCTTCGCCTTCATTGGCGTCGCGGTGACCAGTGCCACGGTCACCCTCTACGGCAAGGCGATCTGGAATCCGGTCGAGCTGGTCGGGCGGTTGGCAGGGGAACGGAGCAGTCCGATCCTGGCGGTGGTGGCCCTGGTCGCGATTCTGGTGGCGACGCTCACGACCAACCTCGCCGCCAATATCGTCGCGCCGGCCAACAGCTTCGCGAACCTCAATCCGAGGCGGATCAGCGCCCGGCTCGGCGGGCTGATTGCCGCGCTCATCGGGGTCGTGATTCTGCCGTGGAAGCTGCTCGATGCCTATCAAACCTGGCTGATCACCTATTCCGGGCTGCTTGGCGCAGTGGGGGGCGTCATCGTGTGCGATTATGTGGTGATTCGGCGAGGCCGCCTGCTCCTGCGCGACCTCTACGGAGCGGGCGGGGCCTACCAGTATCGGAACGGGGTGAACCGTCACGCAGTCGGGGCGGTTGCCGCCGGGATTCTGGTGGCGCTCGCCGGAACGCTTCATCCGAGCCTGGGCTTTCTGTTCCGCGGAGCGTGGTTCTCCGCCTCGATCGTATCATTCGTCCTGTATTCCGCTTTCATGCGTCCCCAGCCAGAGGCGTAAATGCGCACCTACGATCTGTCGCAGCCGCTCAACCAGGAGGTTTCCTTCTGGCCCTACTATCCGCCGTTCGAGGTCAAGTACATCAAGCGCAAGGCGGAGCACGGAGTGAACGCGCAGTATATCCAGACCTCGAACCACATGGGAACCCATCTCGATGCGCCGCGCCACTTCGTGACCCGGGGGCGGACGATCGACGAGATCCCGATGGAGTGGCTCTGCGGCCCGGGCGCCATCGTGGACCTGCGGGACGAAATGGGCGATCTCGCGGTCTACACTCCCCAGATGATCGAGAAGCGAGTCAAGGTCAAGAAGGGAGACCTCCTGATTCTCCATACCGGCTTCCACCGCCATGCCCAGTTCGGCGCCGAGCCGGACGAGGAGCGCTACATCCACATGCATCCGGGAGCCCACCCCGACATGGTGCCCTGGCTGCTCAAGAAGGGCATTCACGTCTGGGGGGTGGACTGCGTCTCCACCGACCACCCGATGAACCTCCCGATCGGGCGGTTCCTGGGAAAGGGGATGCACGGACAGTGCGACCGGGTCCGGGCCAGGGCAGAGCAGCTGTTCGGGGGAAAGAAAGGCGTGGAGAAGATGTTCCCCGATTCGGCCTACCAGCTCACCCATAACGCGCTGTTCCCGAAGGACTGCATGCACATCGAGAACGTCGGGGGGGAAATCGACGCCCCGGAGCTCCAGAACAAGCGCTGTATCGTCGGATGTTTTCCCTGGAAGTTCCGGGGTGGTGAAGCGGCCTTCTGCCGGACCGTGGCGTGGATCGGGGAGTGGCCCCGGAATCCTTGATCCCGCGTGAGAATCGGCTAGCCAGCTCTGTGGGCCTCATAGCCAGGGCATGATGAACCAGACCCTGCCCAGCGCTACTGAGATCGCGCGGAGCGTCGCGGCGCGAGAGATTTCGCCGGTGGCGGTGATCGAAGCGGCACTGGCCCGCGTGGAAGAGCTCAATCCGCGCCTCAACGCCATCGTCACCCTGAACCCCCGGGCCCGCGACGAGGCGAGCGCACTGGAACGGCGCCTCGAGGCTGGAGAACCAGCGGGCCTGCTCGCCGGCGTTCCGGTCGGCATCAAAGACGTAACCCAGGTGGCCGGGCTCCGGACCACGTTCGGCTCTCCGCTCTACCGTGATCACGTCCCCGAAGAAGACGCCCTCGTCGTCCAGCGGCTCCGAGCGGCTGGTGCGATCATCCTTGGCAAGACCAACACACCGGAATTTGCGGCCGGCGGCAATACCTGGAACGATGTCTTCGGCCGGACCCGGAACCCCTGGAACCCGGAGCGGAGCGCCGGCGGCTCGACCGGCGGAGGGGCTGCGGCGCTCGCGGCCGGCATGATTGCGCTGGCGGAAGGCACCGATCTCGGAGGCTCGCTTCGGATCCCCGCTTCGTTTTGCGGGGTAGTGGGCTTGAGGCCGTCGCCCGGGTTAGTCCCTACCTACCCGAGCGATTGGGTCTGGGATTCGCTCCAGGTCACCGGGCCCATGGCGCGGACCGCGGAAGACGTCGCCTTGATGCTCCAGGCCATCGCGGGGCCGGGCCCCTTCGCGCCGCTCCGCCAGCCCACCGCCGGCCGGGATCTTGTGGCCGCGGCGCGCCGGGGGCCTAAGCAGAATCTCCGGCTGGCCTACTGTCCCGACGTCGCGGGAATCGGCATCGATCCCGGGATCGAAACCGTTTGTCGCGCGGCGGCCGAGCGCCTCGCTGCGACCGGGATGCCGATGGAGGTCATCGAGCTCGATCTTTCCGCCGGTCGGGACGCCTTCCTGGCGCTCCGCGGGCTCTGGTTCGTAACCTGGATGCAGGAGCGCCTGGATCGGATCGAGGAGTTTGGCGTTAACGTGCGGAACAACATCAAGGCGGGGCTTGCCGGCACGGTGCCTGACATCGCCCGCGCGGAGACGGTCAGGGGCCAGATCTGGCACCGGTTCCGCCACTTGTTCGAGCATTACGATCACCTGCTCACGCCAACCATGGCGGTGCCGCCGTTCCCGGTGGAGCAGAACTATCCCGATACCGTAGCAGGCCGCGTGATGAAGACGTATGTGGACTGGATCGCGCCGACCTTCGTGTTGAGTCTTACCGGGCTGCCGGTCGCTTCGGTGCCGTGCGGCCTCGATGGCGAAGGAATGCCGGTGGGCATGCAGATCGTCGGTCGGCCCGAAGGAGAGGAAGCGGTGCTTGGGCTCGCCGCCCAAATCCAGCGTTGTTGCCCGGTCGGACCTCCGGCGCCGTGGTTATCTCAGGGCTGATCGGACCGAAAGAGCTTCGCTAGGTCCGGTTTCACGATCTTGCCCATGGCGTTGCGAGGGAGCCTGCCAACGCACCGGAGCACTCGCGGGATCTTGTAAGGTGCCAGCCGCTCCCTGGCCCAGTCCTGCAGTTCCTCGAGCTCCAGGCCCATCCCAGGCTTGAGCTCCACGGCGACCCCGATGCGCTCGCCCCAGTCCGAGTCTTCGATCCCGAGCACCGCGCAATCGGCAATGGCTGGGTGGGTTCGGAGTTCCTCCTCGATCTCCAGCGCCGACACCTTGAAGCCGCCGGTCTTGATGATATCGACGCTGCTCCGGCCCAGGATCCGGTAATAGCCGTCTTCCACGACCGCGTTATCTCCGGTGCGAAACCACCCGTCCCGGAATGCCGCCCGGGTTTCCTCTGGGCGCCGCCAGTATTCCCGGAAGACGTTGGGACCCTGCACTTCGATCTGACCCGGAACGCCGGCGGGCACCGGATCGCCCTGCTCGTCCACCAGCCGAACCTCGAGTCCCGGCAGCGGTATCCCTACGAAGCCGGGACGGCGCTCTCCCCGGAGCGGATTGGAGAGCGCCATCCCCAGCTCGGTCATGCCGTAGCGCTCCAGCAGAGTGTGCCCGCTGATCCGCTTCCATTCCTCGAGCAGGGGGACCGGTAGCGCGGCGGATCCCGATACCATGAGCCGCAGCCGCCGGCATGAGGCGGACATCCGTTCCTGCTCCGCGGGTCCCGCCGCCTCCCACGCGGTGATCAGCTTTCGATAGATCGTCGGTACTGCCATGAACACCGTGAGCTGTCCCGGCCCGATGCGCGACCAGGCCTCCCGGGCGTCGAATCTCGGGAGCATTTCGCAGCTGGCCCCGGCCCAGAGCGCGCACCCAACCACATTGATGATCCCGTGCACGTGATGGAGTGGCAACACGAGCAGCACCCGGTCTTCCGGGGTCCACTGCCAGGCCTCGATGAGGGTGGTGATCTGGGCTTGGATGTTGGCGTGGGTGGTGACGACGCCCTTGGACTTTCCGGTGGTTCCGCTGGTGTACACGATCATCGCGGGGCGAGTGGTCTCCACGACCGGCAGCTCGCCGGGGCCGCGACCTTCCTTCAGAGCGTCTGTCGTCATCACGAATCGGGCCCCGGCCGCCGTGGCCAGGGGACTTAGCCGATCGGCCGAAGCCGCGTCGGCAACCACGACCTCCGCCGCGGCGTCCTGAATCACATGGGCGAGCTCGGCCGGGGGATGGGAAAGAGCCAGCGGCACCGCGATCCCGCCCGCGCGCCAGATGCCCCACTGGATGGCGATGTGCTCGAAGCTCGGCGGAATGAAGAAGGCCACTCGCGCCTCCCCGAGATCGGCCCGGCCCGTCAGCAGCACCGATGCTGCCCGCGCCGACGCATGGAGTAGTTCCTGGTAGGGGTGATTCCCTGCGCCATCCACGATCGCGACCCGATCGGGATGGGCCATGGCCCGCGTGACCAGAGGTGGAGGGGAGCCAGGGGACGTCACGGTTTCAAGAAACGCTAGCGTAGAGTCCCACTCGCACCGGGCGCGGCTGCTCCACGGCGTCCTCGATCCGCAGTCTCACCTGGTGCACCGGAGTCGGCTCGAATCGATCGAGCTTGCGATAGCCGATGGTGGTGCCGGTCGAGAGGGTCATCCAGCCCCCACCCGTAAAGCCCTCGAGGCGATAGCGCGCGACCACCTGGCCCCGGGTAATGTCCTCGCGAAGGTCGGCCATCCCGATCGTAACCGGATCGCCAAGATCGAGTGCCCCCTCGGCGGTCCGAGGGCCGGTGACCCGCCAGGCCACTCGTTGTCCCGCGGCCAGGTCTTCCGCGAACAGCGCGGCCAAGCGGTGGCGCATCTGGGCCAGCCGGGCCGAGTCGACCTCGTGCAGAAGGCCGTCCCGAGTCGGCGGGACATTGAGCAGGAGCTTCGAGTTGCGGCCCACCGAAGTGAAATAGAGGCCGACTAGCCCAGCGACGCTCTTGACCTGACCGTCTTCCGCCGGATGGTAGAACCAGCCCGGCCGGATCGAAACATCGGTCTCGCCGGGCCGCCAGACGGTACCCTCCGGATCACCCTCCTGCAGGGCGCGGAACACGCCCTCCCCAATCGCGCCCGGATAGGGCACCGCGTCCGGCTTCACGGTGGACCAATTGGTTTCACCGGCCACCCCGCGCTCGTTGCCGATCCAGCGAACGTCGGGCCCTGCATCGGAGAAGATCACCGCGTCGGGCTGGAGCTGCTTTACCACTCCCCAATACCTCGGCCAGTCATACACCTGCCGCTTGCCGTTCGGACCCTCACCGTTGGCCCCGTCGAACCAGATTTCCTGAACAGGTCCGTAGCCGGTGAGCAACTCGGTGAGCTGGTCGCAATAGAGATCGTTGTAGCGGGGCGAATCGCCATAGGTGGGATGGTTGCGATCCCAGGGCGAAAGGTAGAGTCCCACCTTGAGTCCCTCGGCCCGGCACGCGTCGGTGAACTCGCGCACCACGTCACCCTGGCCATTCCGCCAGGGGCTGCTTGCTACGGAGTGCTGCGTGGTGCGGCTGGGCCAGAGGCAAAAGCCGTCGTGGTGCTTGGCGGTGAGGATCAGGGCGCGGAAGCCTCCCGCTTTGGCCACCCGGGCCCACTGCCGGGCATCCAGGGCCGTGGGCGAGAAGATGGTGGGATCTTCCCGCCCATCGCCCCATTCCCGATCGGTGAAGGTGTTGACCCCAAAGTGGAGAAAGAGCGCCAGTTCATCGCGCTGCCACTCGAGCTGGGCCGGCGTGGGTACCGGGCGTCTGGTTTGCGGCCGCGCTCCCGGGCCGGGAGCCCAAGGCGAACGAAGCAGGGGCAGCACCGCAGCACCCGCGGAGAGAAAGCGTCGCCGGGTGATCAAAAGCACTTCCGCACCTCGGTCGCCAGCGCGGCGTTGGAAGCGATCGCGCTTGCCAGATTCCACGAGCGTCGCCCTTCCAGGTCCGTGAGGACACCTCCCGCCTCGCCGATGATGGGTACGAGGCACGCCGAATCCCAGGAGTTGAGCCGGGCGTCGACCATCACCTCGGCGCGGCCGGTCCCCACCAGCAAGTAGCCATAACAATCGCCCCAGGTGCGGACCGTCGTCGCGGATCCGGCGAGTCGTTCCCAGCCGCGCCGCCCGGCGGGGTCGAGGAAGCCGTGCTCATCGGTGGTGAGCACGGTCGCAGCGGAGAGTTGGCTCACCGTGCTTACCCGGCAGCGGACCCCATTGTGCCAGCACCCCTCCCCCGGCGCGGCGACGATTGTCTCGCCCACTCCCGGAAACGCCGCGGCTCCGGCGAGGACCACGTCATTTTCCACGACCGCAACGAGACTGCCCCACAGCGGCACCCCGTGTATGAAGGTTCGGGTACCGTCGACGGGATCCAGCAGCCAGGTGCGCCCCGTTGTCCCTTTCGCCTCACCGAATTCTTCTCCGAGGATCGCGTCACCAGGGAAACGCTTCGTGATCCACTCCCGGGCGAGTTGCTCCGCTTCCCGGTCTGCGACCGTGACCGGAGAGCCATCTCCTTTTCGCTCCACGGCGATATCGCGGCGGAAGTAGCGCATGGCTGCCCCGCCCGCCAGCGTAGCCAGCTCGAGGGCAGCCTCGAGGGAGAGTCGTCCTTGGCCTGCCATCCCGGAAGGATACTTCGGGGCTAAGTTGAATCCCATGCTGGCTTGCCGCTTTCCGCTGGTTGCCGCCGCCCTTCCCCTGGTTCTGCTCGGCGCGTCTTCCGTCCCACCGGAGAACCTGGCGCTCCGGCGTCTCATCGAAAAGGGCCGGCACCCCGCGATCCGGTGGGGCCGCTTCTCTGACGTCCAATCAGGGGCCAAACAGTTGTATGGGCGGAATGGCTGGGCGCCGCTCTGGCTTGCCGACAACCACCCCACCCAGCCGGCCCGCGCGCTGCTCGATGTCTTCGCGCTGGCCGCCGACCGGGGTCTTGATCCTCAGGATTACGATGCGGCTCAGCTGGCGGCTCTGGCCGCGAACCTGGATCGGGGCGGCGCCGACATCGAACAGGCGATCCGCTTCGATGCGGCCCTCACCATCGGAGCGCTGCGGTTCAGCCGGGCCTTGGCACGGGGGCGGATCAGCGTGCGCGAGGCTGGTATCAGGCCGGGGGCGGCCGCGGTCTTCGACCCCGTGGCGGTGGTCGAGTCGCTGCGCCATGCCGAACGACCGGAGCCGGTTCTTGGGGCGCTCGAGCCCCCCTGGTCCCCTTACCGGGATCTCAAGCAGGCCCTGGCGCGGTATCGCCAGCTCTCGCGGGATACCGTCGCGCCCCGGTCAGCGCGGCCCGAGCCGGCCTATCAGACCCGGATCCGTCAGATGGAGCTGGCCCTGGAACGGTGGCGGTGGTTGCCGCGCACCTTGGGCGATCGCTCCCTCTTCGTCAGTGTGCCGGCCTTCCGGCTCGAGGTCCCCCCCTGGAATGACCAGCCGGGTCCGGTGCGCATGAACGTGCGGATCGGGGACGGGCCGTGCCGCCAATTGCAGGTCGTTGGGGAGGAGCTGAGGATGCTGGTCTTTCGGCCCGCGGCGCACTCTTCCATGCTGGTGAAATTCCCGCTCGCCGGAGACATCTACTTCTACGGGAACAGCCCGGAGGCGATCGCCGATCCGATGGAAAAGGGCTGCGTCCGGGTCGCCGACCCCGAGCTCCTGGCCGAGTTGCTGTTACGGGATCGGCCCGACTGGACCCGGGAGCGGATCCGCCAGGCCATGGCCGGCAATCGCCAGATCTTCGTGCGGCTCAAACACGCGGTGCCGGTGCTGCTGGTCTATGGCACCGCGGTCGCGGGGGGCAACGGCCAGGTCTCCTTTGTTTCCGATGCCTACGGGCACGACCGGCGGCTGGACCAGCTGCTCCGCCGCGGATATCCCTACCCGGAGTAGCGCAGCGGTCAACCGAGTTCGGAGCGAATTCGCTCCAGCAGCGCCTTGGTCTTTGCGATGCCTTCCCGCTCCGGCAGCCGGTTCCCCTCGTATTCGATCCCGATCCAGGATTGGAAGCCGGCGCTGGTCACGATTCGCAGCATCCGGCGATAGTCGATCGTGGTTTCCTCGCCCCGCTCGTCGAAGTCGTACGACTTGGCGCTCACTGCTTTGGCATACTGCATCATCTCGGCAACCCCCTGGTAGCGGTCGTACTCATAGAAGTTGCCGAAGTCGGGCAGGGTACCGCAGCGGGGATGGTCCACCAGCTTCATCACCTCCGCCAGCCAGTCTCCGTGGGAAGACAACCCGCCGTGATTCTCGACGATCACGTTGATCTCCCAGGCGGCCGCGAACTCGGTGAGCCGGCGGAGCCCGTCCGCGGCCAGCCGCTGCTGCTCTCTGGGACTCCCTTCGCTTTGAGCGTTGACCCGGATGGTGACGCAGCCCAGAGTCCGAGCCGCTTCGACCCACTGGTAATGATTCTCCACCGCCTGAGTGCGCATTCCGGCATCGGGGTCACCCAGCCGGCCCTCGCCATCACACATGATGAGGTGATGCAGGACGCCCTGGTCCGTGGCGCGCCGGTTCATCTCGGCCAGGTAGGCCGCATCCTTCGCCTTGTCTTTGAAGAATGTGTTCACGAACTCGATCGCCTCGATACCGAACTCACTCCGCGCCACCCGGGCAAAATCGAGATGATCCAGCTGGCCGGACCGGAGGGTCCGATGCAGCGACCACTGGGCCAGCGAGATGCGGAACGGCTCGGCGCGGGTTAGGCGGGCCGGGGCAGGCCATGGGCCGGCCAGGATGGCGGCCGTCCCGATCGTGGACGAGGCCAGGAACTCGCGGCGGCTGATCGGGTCGCGCATTGGGCTTGGTTACGGCAGCGCCGAGTACGCCGGTGTCACTCCCATATTGTAGAACAAGAAGGCGTACACATCGGCGGTCTGGTCGAGCTGCTTCGCGGTGTTCACCGCGCCGTGCCCGGAGCGGGTCTCAATCCGGATCAGCACCGGATTGGGGCCCACGTGCCTTTCCTGCAGGGTCGCGGCAAACTTGAACGAATGGGCCGGTACCACCCGGTCGTCGTGGTCCGCCGTGGTCACGAGCGTGGCCGGATAGCTCGTCCCCGCTTTGAGATTGTGGAGCGGCGAATACGACAGCAGGTTCTTGAAGTGGACCGGATCGTCGCTCGAGCCGTACTCGGCCGCCCAGTTCCAGCCGATCGTGAACTTGTGGTAGCGGAGCATGTCCATGACCCCGACCGCGGGCAGCGCCACCTTGCAGAGCTCGGGTCGCTGGGTCATGACGGCGCCCACCAGGAGACCCCCGTTGGAGCCGCCCTGGAGGGCGCAGCGCTCGGTCGAGGTGTAGCGGTTGGCCTTGAGCCACTCGGCTGCGGCGATGAAATCATCGAAGACGTTCTGCTTGTTGAGCAACATCCCGGCCCGGTGCCACGCCTCGCCGTACTCGCTCCCGCCCCGCAGATTCGCCAGGGCGTACACCCCGCCCTGCTCGAGCAGCGCCGTCAGGAGTGGATTGAAGCTCGGCGCCGAGGCGCTGTTGAAGCCACCGTACGCGTAGAGAAGCGTCGGGCGTTGCCCGTCGAGTGCCAGGCCCTTCCGGTGGACCAGGAACATCGGGATTTTGGTGCCGTCCTTGCTCGGATAGAAGACCTGCCGGGTTTCAAACTGCCCCGGGTCGAACGGAACTTCGGTCTTGCGGTAGAGGCTCGACGCTCCCGTGGCAATGTCGTACCGGTAGGTGGTCGGCGGATGGGTGAACGAAAGGAAGGTGTAGAAGACCTGCTTTTCGTCCCGCTGACCGCCGAACCCACCGACTCGGCCCAGCGTGGGGAGTGGGATTTCCCGTTCGAGCTTGCCGTTCAGGTCGTACACCAGGACCTGGTGCACCACATCCTTGGTGTAGATCGCGAACAGCCGCCCTCCGGCAGCCGAGGCATTGTCCAGCGGCTCCGGCCGTTCCGGAAGGATCTCCCGCCAGTTCGCCGGCTCGGGCCGGGCCGGATCGATTTCCACGACCCGCCAGTTGGGCGCGTTCAGGTTGGTCATTACCAGGAGCTTGTCGCCTACATTGTCGAGCACGCCATAGCTGTCCTTGAAGGTGGTGACGACGGGCCGGAACCCGGTTTCTCCCTTGGACAAGTCCCGCACGTAAAGCGCATTCCCATCGTTCCCCGCGGCGCTCCGGTCGGAGATGGTGAGGAGGAGATAGCGCTGGTCGTCCGTTACCCAGACGGTGTGAAACCGCTTGGGGTGGCCGGGATCTTCGAACACCAGTTCGTCCTGCTCCTGCGGGGTGCCCAGCCGGTGGTAGTACACCCGGTGGTTTTCGTTGGATCCGGAGAGCGCCTTCGTGGTATCGGCCGGCGCGGGATAGCGGCTGTAGAAAAAGCCGTTCTGGTACCAGCTCAAGCCTGACACCTTGACCCAACGGATCCGGTCGGGCAGTGGCTTGCGCGGGGCGGTTTCCATGACGAAAAACTCCTGCCAGTCGGAGCCGCCGCTGGACAGCCCGTAGCCGAAGTACTTGCCGTCGCGGGACAGCCGGGCGGCCCCCAGCCGCACGGTGCCGTCCTTGGACAGTGCATTGGGATCGATCAGCACCTCCGGCTTCCCATCGATGCCGCTCTGGATGTAGAGGACCGACTGGTTCTGGAGTCCGTCGTTCTTCGAGAAGGTGTAGTACGGGCCGGTTCGGGAGGGAGTCCCGTAGCGGGGGTAGTTGTAGAGCGCCTCGAGCCGGGCCCGGAGCTGCTTGCGGAAGGGGATCTTCTCCAGGTAGCCGAACGTGACGGTGTTCTGCGCCTGGACCCAGGCCTTCACGACCGAGGCGGTGTCGTCCTCGAGCCAGCGGTAGGGGTCCGGCACCTTAGTGCCGAAGTAGTCGTCGACATGGTCGACCCGGGCCGTCTTCGGATAGACCAGGCCCTGGGCCGACACGGTCTGAAGGAGCGCCGGGTGGTGAGCGAGAGCGAGGGTAAGGGCAAGAAGCCCCGACCGGCTGAAATACTTCAACAGGGTGTCAATGCGCGTCACGTTTCACCTTTTACCTTTCACCGTTCACTGTTCACCGTTCACGGCCGTTTACGGCATAGCTGGGTGGGCAGCGAGCCCCACCATGTCCAGCATGAAGGCGTAGCGGAAGGCGATTTCCCGGAGCCGGTCGTAGCGCCCGGAGGAGCCGCCGTGGCCGCCTGCCATGTTGGTCTTGAGATAGAGCGGGTTATGGTCGGTCCTGGTCGCGCGGAGTTTCGCCACCCACTTGGCCGGCTCAAAGTACATCACCTGGGAGTCGTTGAGCGACGTGGTGACCAGCATGGGAGGGTAGGCTTTGGCTTCCACGTTGTCGTAGGGCGAGTACGACTTCATGTAGGCGTAGTGCTCCGGGTTGCGGGGATTGCCCCACTGCTCCCACTCCTGTGCGGTGAGCGGCAGCGATGCGTCGAGCATGGTGTTGATCACGTCCACGAACGGCACGTCGGCCACAACCGCCCGAAACAGCTCGGGGCGGAAATTGGCCACGGCGCCCATCAGCAACCCACCGGCACTCCCGCCATTGGCGAGCAGGCCCGCCGACGAAGTGTAGCGCTCCCGGATCAGATACTCCGCCACATCGATGAAATCATAGAAGGTGTTCTTCTTCTTCATCATCTTCCCGTCATCGTACCAGGAGCGGCCCATCTCCTGGCCGCCCCGGATGTGGCCGATGGCGTAGCCCATGCCGCGGTCCACCAGGCTCAGCACGTTGGAGTTGAAAGTCGGCTCCATGGTGGCGCCGTAGGACCCGTAGGCATAGAGCAGGAAGGGCCGGCTGCCATCCTGCGCGAAGTTGCGAGGCAGGAGCACCGACACGGGCACTTCCACTCCGTCGCGGGCCCTCGCCGTGAACCGGCGCACCTGGTAGCGGGCCGGGTCGAAGCCGCTGGGAATCTCCTGCCGCTTCTTGAGCTCCCGGGTCCGTTTCACTAAGTCATAGTCATAGACGCTGGCGGGAGTGACGAAAGAGGAATAGGAGAAGCGGAAGGTGTTCGCGTCATAATCGGGGTTCTGGGCCGGGAAGACCCCGTACGCCGGCTCGGGAAACGTCACGTAATGCGACTGTCCGGTGGCGAGCTCGGTGACCTTGAGCCTCCGGAGTCCGCCGGCGCGCTCGCTCACCACGACGAAGCGGCGGGTGACATCGAGGCCTTCGATGAACACGGAGTCGCTGCCGGCCTGCCAGTCGCGCCAATTGGCCGCCCCGGGATCGCTTTCGGGGGCCCAGACGATCCGGAAGTTCTTCGCTCCATCGTTGGTGAGAATCAGGAACTTGCCGTCCACGTGGTCCACCGCGTACTCCACTCCGGGCCGGCGGGCGGCCACGACTCTCGGCGCGGCTTTCGGAGTCGCCGTGGGAATCACCCGCCATTCCGAGCTGGTGAAGCCGTCGGCCCCGAGGAAGGCGTACTTGCCGCTCTTCGAGCGGAAGACAAAGACGTTGTAGAGGAGGTTGTCTTCCTGAAAGATCTTCTCGTCCTTCGGCTCGCCGAGTGCATGGCGCCATATCGCGTTGCCCCGCTTGGCCGAATCGGGGGTGAGATAGAAGAAGGTTCGGTTGTCGTCGGCCCAGGCAATGCCATTCCAGACCCCCCGAATCGCGTCCGGCAACAGCCGCCCGGTGCGAAGGTCCTTCACGTGGAGGGTGTATTCCCGGAACGCGGTCGTGTCTTCGAGGTAGATCAGAAGCTTGCCGTCCGGACTCACGTCGAAGCCGCCCAAGGCGTGGAACTTCTTCCCTTCCGCCAGCCGGTTCTGGTCGAGGATGATCTCTTCCGGGGCATCTAGCGTCCCCTTTTTCCGGCAGTAGATCGGGTAGGACTTCCCCTGTTCGGTCCGGGTGTAGTACCAGTAGCCTCCCTCGTAGTAGGGGACCGCCTGGTCGGTTTCCTTGATCCGGCCGAGCAGCTCCTGATAGAGGGCTTCCCGCAGCGACTCGAGATGCTTGAGGCCGGCCTGGGTATAGGCATTCTCGGCCTCGAGATAACGGATCACCTCCGGATTAGTCTTTTCCCGGAGCCAGAAGTAATTGTCCACCCGGACTTCGCCGTGCAGGGTGTCGACCTTGGGGACCTTGGGCGCGACGGGCGGCGCGGTGCTGTTCTGGGCTGGGAGCGGCCCGACGGAAATCAGCAGAGTGGTCAAC
>DATECI010000298.1:0-5639 GCA_035286985.1 Gemmatimonadales bacterium | reverse complement strand
CGCCAGCCCCGTCGCCCACGAGATGGGCCAGATAGCCGGGGACCGGAGACTCTTCTCCCAGCGCGAGCCATTCCGGGTGCAGGTTGGTCTGGAGCAGCTCATCCGGCGCGAGCCGGACCATGGCCGCGGTACGGGTCGTCCCACCGTTGGCCGTGTCCGGCGCCATCCAAGTCGTGGCGGCACCCTCCCCTTCGGCCCCAATGACGGTCAGACTCGCCGCCTCACACGGAATCACCTCCGGCACCCGGTCGAGCACGGTTTGGGCGATCGCGGCCGTATCCACCGACGACAGGATAGCACGGTCGATCTCCGCGGCCGTTTCGAGGGCGCGAATTTGGTGGTCAAGCCGCGCGACCATTGCGTTGAATTCCCCGCCCAGCGCGGCGAGCTCGTCGTTCCCGGCGACCCGAACTGGGGTGTGAAGATCTCCCTTGGCGACCCGCCGGGTTCCTTGCACCAGCTCCACCAGCGGCACCAGGTTGCGGCGAATCTGGATCACGCCCAGCACCACGACCCCGAGGAGGGCCAACCCTAGCACGATCGGGAAGGTTCGAACGAATCCCGCGAGCGGCGCGAATACATCCGCTCTCGGCTCGGTCATGACCACCCGCCAGGACGGCAGCTGAAGGCTCTCCGTCTGCGACATCATCCAGGAGGCGGTAAGTCCCTTGGCGGAATCCGGCGCATGGCCCGCCAATCGGCCCTGCTGCGGATCGAGGAGCGCCAGCTCGGTCCGGCCCGGCAGGTCCTTCTCGTCCGCGGGATTCCAGAGGTAATCGTTCCTGATCCGGGCGATGACGAGAGCGTCGGCCCCGCGCCGCTTCGCACCCGTACCGGCCCGATGAACCATATAGAACCGGGAGTCCCCTCCACGGTTCGACACCGCCAAGGCGCTCCGACCGGGCGCGACCGTCACCAGCCATGCCGGGCTCAGGGATTCTGCGGGCTCGGCCTGACCAGCGAGGCGTAGGGTCGTTCCCTGGGTATGAACGAGTATGTCCTCCGCGGCATAGAGCAACAGGTCGCCGCAGCCTTCATTCGAGCGCCAGCCCCGGGCCGATCCGCAGCGCACCAGACCCGGCGCTTCCCGGCGCAAGTCGGATTCGAAAACGATCAGCCGGCTCCGGATAGTCTTTCCTGCGGCTCGCGCCAGCGCCTCGAGGCGCTCCTGGCCCCGCAGCGTGAGTTGGTGGGTGACGCGCTTGAACGACAGCAGGCCGACGGCACAGACGGGGACGAGCGCGCAGGCGATGAATAGCCCGAACAGCCTGCGGCCCAGCCGGCTCCGGAGGAGCCTGCCGGGCGACGGCGGATAATCCTCAGGCCAGGTAGCGAAAGACTTCATGAAATCCGATCATTCAAGCCCCCGGCGGAGCCAGGGAACTCTCCCTGAAGAGCAACGGGCAGGCCAGGCCGGAGCAAGAAAGGAAACCACCGAGGGGGCAACGAGTTGCGCCGGACCCGCGAGCCGGCGGGTCCTCCGGCCGGAGCAAACGGTCTGGCCGAAGCATGCCAAGTCTTGCTTGATACGACGGCCCGACCTGGCCAACTTCCGCGCACCCCTAGCCCTTGAAACCATGACCAACCCGCTCGTCGGCATCGTGATGGGCTCAGCATCGGACTGGGAGGTGATGCAGCATGCGGTCCGGCGGCTCGAAGAGTTTGGGATTCCCTGTGAAGCGAAGGTGATCTCGGCCCACCGGAGCCCCGATCTCGCCCACCAGTACGCCCGCGAGGCCCGCAGCCGGGGACTCGCTTGCCTCATCGCAGCCGCCGGCGGTGCGGCCCATCTCGCAGGCGTAATGGCTGCGGGCACTACGCTTCCGGTCCTCGGCGTGCCCATGCCGACCAAGCATCTGCAGGGAATGGACTCCCTGCTCTCGACGGTGCAGATGCCGGCAGGAATTCCGGTTGCCACTTTCGCGATCGGAGAGGCGGGCGCTCACAACGCTGCCCTGTTTGCGGTGGCGATTCTGGCCCGGACCGACGCATCCCTCGCCAAGAAGTTGGCCGATTTCCGCGCCGAGCAGGAAACCAAGGTCCGCGAAACCAAACTCCCGTCCCGCTAGTGTCCCGGAGGCATTTGCAGGCCGCCCTCCGACAGCCTGGCCGGCCGGCACGCCCACCCCACCCACCCCACGAAGCACCGACCCCTGGCCCCGGGGCCGCAAGTTGACCACCCCAGACACCCCCTCGTACCTTCGCGCGGGAGAAGGGAATTCCTGTCCTTCAGGTTGGAGCAGGCGTACTATTGCTGGTCCCCGAAACTCACCCACGCCCATCGCGGAGGAGCACACCGGCCGATCATGACCCGACGATCCTCCTTCCTGGCTTCCCTCCCTTCCCAGGCACCCGAGCCCGGCGAGCGGCTCGGCGCCATTGACGTCGGATCCAACTCGATCCGGCTGCTGGTTCCCGAGGTCGACGCCGAGGTGATCGAGGAAGTGCTGGATCGCAAAGTGGTGGTGACTCGGTCGGGCGCCTAGCCCGGCCACCGTGCGCGACCCCCTCGCATCAGCTCCGATGTCCGATCCCCTTCCCCACCTCACCGGTCCCCTGGCGGAGCGCTACCGGGTCCTTCAGGTGCTGGGCGAGGGGGGGATGGGGGTGGTGTACGAGGCCGAGCAGATCGAGCCGGTCCGCCGCCGGGTCGCCCTCAAGCTCCTCAAGGTCGGGATGGACTCCCGGAGCTTTGTCGCCCGGTTCGCAGCCGAGCGGCAGGCCCTCGCGGTCATGGACCATCCCAACATCGCCAAGGTCCTCGATGCCGGCAGCACCGAGGAGGGACGCCCTTATTACGTGATGGAGCTGGTGCCGGGGCTTCCCCTCACTCAGTTCTGCGACGAGCAGCGACTGGGCACCCGGGGCCGGCTCGAACTGTTCATGGATGTCTGTCATGCGGTGCAGCACGCCCACCAGAAGGGCGTCATCCACCGCGACCTCAAGCCCACCAACGTGCTGGTCATGGTGCGGGACGACCGGCCGATCCCCAAGGTGATTGACTTCGGCATCGCCAAGGCGATCGGCGGCAGCCTCACCGAAAGGACTCTGGTCACCGAGCACGGCCGGCCGATGGGAACCGCGGCCTACATGAGTCCGGAGCAATGGGACGCGGCCCAGCTCGACATCGACACCCGGAGCGACATCTACAGTCTGGGCGTGATGCTCTACGAGCTGCTGGTGGGCCGGCTCCCAGTGGATCCGCACGCCCTGGTGCGAGCCGGGGTGGGAGCGGCAGCGCTGCTTCGCGACACGGCGCCGGTGCCGCCCAGCGCCTGGTTTCAGAGCGGCGATCAGGTGGCGATCACCGCGGCGAAGGAGCGGGACACCGCGCCTCAGGTGCTGGTGCGGGAGCTGCGCGGCGATCTCGACTGGATCACCCTCAAAGCGATGGATCACGACCGCCGGGGTCGCTACGCCACGGCGCACGAGCTGGCGCTCGACATCGGCCGGCACCTTCGATCAGAGCCGGTCGTGGCGGGCCGGCCCTCCGCGTCATACCGGCTGGGACGATTCGCACGGCGGCACCGGATCGGGGTGGCGGCTGCTGCGGCAACCATGGTAGCGGTGATCGGGTTCGTCGCCATGACGCTGGTTCAGGCCAGCCGGGTGGCCAGGGAGCGGGATCGGGCGGAAGCGGCGGCGGCCACCGCGACCGCGCTCAACCGGTTTCTCACCGAGGCTCTGCTCTCCCCCGATCCGATCGAAGGCATCGGCAAGGATGCCACCATGGTGGAGGCGCTGGATTCGGCGGTCGCCCGGCTCCGAGCTCACCCGGTTGAGTCCCCGGCGGCCCATGCCGCGGTCAACAGCGCGATTGGGTGGGCCTACTACCGGCTCGGGCTCTACGACCAGGCGGGTCCGCTGTTGCTGGAGGCCCTGGCCATCCGACGCAGGGCGCCGACCGGGGACTCCGCCGAGTTGAGTGAGAGCCTTCTCCGAGTGGGAGCCTGGTATGAAATCAGGGCCCAAGTGGACAGCGCGGCCCGGCTCTATCAGGAGGCACTCTCGCTCCGGGAAGGAGGGGGAAGCTCCGACCTGAGCCTCGCCTCGGTGTTGACCCGGGTGGGGAGCCTGCTCCGTGACCGGGACGATAAGGTGGGTGCGCGCCGGGCGTTGGATGAGGCGGACACGATCTACCGCCGCCGAGACGACACAGCTGGGATCGCGGCAGTCGATAATCACATGGGTCTGCTGCTCTACGCCGAGCAGGACCTGGGCGGTGCGGTGACCCGGCTGGAGGCGAGCCTAGCGGCGCGGCGGCGGCTCTACGGCCGGCATCCCCTGGTGGCCGAGGTGCTTTCCAATCTTGGGGCAGTACTGGAGGATCAGCGGCGTCTCGATGAAGCCGAAGCCAGCTACCGGGAGGCCATGGCGATCGGGATCGAGCGGCTGGGCGCCGACAACGACATGGTCACCTCGGTGATGAATAACCTCGCGCTGCTCCTGGCGGGGCGGGGAAAGACCGCTGAGGCGGAGCGGCTCTACCGGCAGGCGCTCGCGACGGACCAGCGCAAATTCGGCCCCGATCACCCGTTCGTGGGTACTGATGCCCTGAACCTCGCCAGTCTGCTGTGCCGCGCTGGCGACCCGGTCGAGGGATTGACGCTGGCGCGGCGGGCACGGGAGATCATGCGGACCCACCAGGGAGCGGATTCCTGGGAAGCGGCGACTGCGACCCTGGCGAACGGAGGCTGCTTGACCCGGCTCCGGCGTTTCTCGGAGGCCGAGGCGGCGTTGCACGGCGGGCTCCAGGTGCTGGAGCGAGAGTTTGGCGCGGGGCACTGGCGGGTGGACAGTGCGCGCTCGAGGCTTCGCACGTTGTACGAGGCGTGGGGGAAGCCGGAGCGGGCAAGGGAGTACGGGAGGTGAAAAGACCGCCCGAAGGCCCCAGCCAGAAGACGTCCTATCCCAGAAACACTTACGGCCCCCGAAACGGGAGCCGTAGTAGTGGAGGCGCAGGGAATCGAACCCTGGTCCGAACCAGCTTCCAGCACAGCGTCTACGTGCGTAGGCCGATCTCTTGGCGTGGCTCCGGGCCGGTTATCGGCCAACCTTCCCGAAACGAACCTCCGAGAATCTCACCCACCGCACCGGAGGACCGCGGAAGGCCAGCCCGGATTTGCTATTCGGGTCCGTCGCCCCGGGCGGGCTCCGTTACCGAAGGTTGCTTCAGCGAGCAGAGCTCAGCTTAGGCAGCCAGCGCCAAATCAGAGTTGGCAGTTACAAGTTTCCAAGCGGTTTAACCAGGAACCTGGACCTGGGCACGCTGCCACACCTTCTACTGACCCGTCGAAACCAGTCGCCCCCCTTTAGGTGAGAAGATGACCTCAACACTAACGGCTTCGAGCCCCGAAAACAAGAATCTCGGCAGCAATAGCATTATGAGCAACGATCGCTTGCCGCCATTAGATCTATAATTTGCAAATACTTACATGAACTGAGATGAGGTGTTGCCTGATATCTCATAAGATAAGTTACACAACGCTACAGATTGCTACTCCCGAGCTTCGCGATAAGACGGCGGCGGCGGCCGCCGCCACGAATCCCTTCATCTCAGGCCCATTCACTGTTCACTGTCCCCTGTCCCCCCTTCACCGTTCACCTGTTTCTGCAGTTCCCGTTGACTGTTGACCGTT
>DATECI010000297.1:0-5120 GCA_035286985.1 Gemmatimonadales bacterium | reverse complement strand
AATGGCGCGATAGAGGGCCCGCTCTTCCGGCGGCGTGAGCACCCGCCACTTGGCTACCGGCAAATCGCCCAGCCGAATCGGGCCGTAGGAAAGCCGAGCGAGCCGGTCCACCTTGAGGCCCAGCTCGGCGGTCCAGCGCCGCACGACGTTCTTGCGCCCTTCGGCCAGGGTGACGTCGAGAATGCTCCGTCCGGTCACGCCCGGCCGCACCCGCACCGCGAGCGGCTTGACCGGACGGCCGTCGAGCGACACCGGCCGCTTGAGGGCCTCGGCGATCTCCGGGGTGGTGAGCCCATGGACCAGCGCGGTGTAGCGCCTGGGAATCCGGTATTTGGGATGGGTGAGACGATAAATGGCATCGCCATCGGTGGTCAGCAGAAGCAAGCCGGTGGTCATCACGTCGAGCCGGCCGACGTAGCTCAGTCCCTCCGACCGGGGCAGGAAATCATGGACGGTACGCCGCCCTTCTTCGTCGCTGGCGGTGGTCACGACCCCCAGGGGCTTGTGAAACGCGATCCAGCGGCGCGGCTTCTGGGTGACCCGCCGCCCCCGCACGGTGATGGATTGCCGCTCCGGATCCACCGAGGAGCCGAGCGTCGCCACCTGGCCGTCCACCCGCACCGAACCCTGCTCGATCAGCTTTTCCGCCGCGCGCCGCGAGGCCACCCCGGCCCGCGCCAGGGCGCGCTGCAACCGCATCTTCATCGGTCCGCGGGAACAGAGGCGGCCGCGTCGTCCGGCCCGACCGCCTCAGGCCGGGGCGGCTGGAGCGCGATCAAGAGTTCCTCCGCCCGAGGCAGATTCTGGAGATCCTGAAGGCCGAGCAGTTCGAGAAAGAACGGAGTCGTGCCGTAGAGCAGCGGCCGGCCGAGGCCCTCGCTCCGTCCGGTCACCTCGATTAACCCGCGTTCCTGCAGGGTACGCAGCACCCCGCTGGCCGACACGCCGCGAATTTCCTCGATCTCGGCCCGGCCCACCGGCTGCCGGTAGGCGATCACCGCCAGTGTTTCCAGCATCGCCGCAGTGAGCCGGGGTGGCCGGAGACTGAGCTGGGCCCGCTCGATCGCGGCGGCAAAGGCGGGCCGCGACAGGATCTGGTACCCCCCCGCCAGCT
Source organism: Gemmatimonadales bacterium (assembly GCA_035286985.1). GTDB lineage: Bacteria > Gemmatimonadota > Gemmatimonadetes > Gemmatimonadales > GWC2-71-9 > JABFSM01. The sequence continues at coordinate 4,006 of DATECI010000297.1, read as the reverse complement.
CGACCAGCTCGACCCCGTGATTGTCGAAGTCGTAATGCTCCCGCAATTGCTCCAGCGCGGCCTTGACGTCGTCGAGGGTCGTGTCCGGATCCAGGGTAACAAGCTCCTCGGCGGTCACCGGGCGCGGCGCGGCGAACAGGGCCGCTTCAAGCAGCTGGCAGAGGGGATTCACGGCGGATCAGCAGCGGCCCGAAAGCCGCCGGTTGCAGGAGAGAGCATGCCCCTCGCCGGGCCAGCTCGAGCAGGGCGAGGAGCACCGAGAGCACGTCACTGACGGTGGGCCGGGCCGCCAGCGCTTCGGTCCAGACGAACTCCTCGTGTCTCGAAAGCAAGGCCTCGAGACGCTGGGTCGCGCCTTCGACGTCGAGCGGCCGGGCCACCACCCGATGCATCACCGGATGCAGAATTCCGGCAATCGCCCGCTCCACCGCAGCCAGGAGCTCCCGGAGATCGAGCGTCAGGGGGGGAGGCGGAACCTCCGGGGCCGGAGGGAGATAGCCGCGAGCCAAACGCAACGCACGCCGCTCAACGGCCCCGGCCATCCAGTGCGCGATTTCCCGAATCTGCTGGTACTCGAGCAGCCGGCGAACCAGCTCGGCCCGCGGATCCTCCCAGGCTTCCGCATCCGGGCTCCGGGGGAGAAGCATCTGGGCTTTGAGCCGGACCAGCCGACTCGCCATGTCCAGATAGTCGGCAGCCTGGTTGAGGCCCAGGTCACCAAGAGCGGCCAGGAACTGATCGGCAATCCGCGCAATCGGGATGTCCGCGATCTCGATCTGCTCCTCCCGCAGGAGGTGCAGCAGGAGATCGAGCGGCCCGGAGAACGCCTCCAGCTCCACCACGAATCCGGCACTCCTGGCCGGGTCAATTGGGGGCCCCGGCGACAGGACGATGGGCCCAAGGGCCTGGGCAGTGGAGACCTGGGTGGTCATGAGGGAAAGATGTTCCATTGGGCCCCCACCGCGTAGGGGGAGGCCCACCGGACGAACAGCCGCATCCCGGCAATGGCTGGGGCGAGAAGCCAACGGATCGCCCCCGGGAAGAGGAGCATCAGGGCGAGCAGCGGAAGGAACCCGAACCGCTGGAAGGCCCGATAGGGTTCCCGGAGCGCTCCCGGGAGCAGATGATAGAGCACGTGTGAACCGTCAAGCGGCGGAATCGGCAGGATGTTGAAGAATCCGAGCATCAGGTTGAGCCAGATTCCCCAGGTGAGCATGCGCTGGGCAGTTCCGATCCCGTCGGCCAGGGCCGGGACCCCGCGGGCCAGGAGGCCCAACCCCACGAACAGCGCGACGCAGAGAAGGCTCAGGACCAGATTGGTGAAAACACCCGCCGAGGAGACGATGAGATCGCCCCGCCGGAAGTTGCGGTAGTTCTCGGGCCGGACTTCGACCGGCCGGGCACCCCCGAAGGTGAATGCCCCCTTGGTCCCGAACCAGATCAGCGCCGGCATAATGAGCGTCAGCCAGGGATCGATGTGAGAGAGCGGATTGAGGGTGAGTCGCCCCTGCTGCAGTGCGGTGTCATCACCCTGCCGCAGCGCCGCGTAGCCGTGGGCGTACTCGTGGGCCACCAGCGAGAACACCAGCACGGGCAGGGCCAGGATGAAGTCCGACAGGGCGTGGTCCGGGTCGGGGGAGACGGCGCAAGTTAAGCCAACTCCACGACTTGCGTCAACATATTGCGGTAACTATACTTAGCGCCTTGCAAATCCACCATCTAATAGCCAATAGCTCATAGCCCAGGATCCCTCGTGCCGAGAACCAAGTCTGCCAAGAAACAGATGCGTCAGGCCCGGAGCCGTACCGGGCGGAACCGAAGTCAGCGGAGTGCGCTGCGCACCGAGGTGAAGAAGGTCCGCGGCTTGCTCGGCACCAAGGAGAGTGGTGCGGCCTATCGCGAGGCCGAAAAGCTGATCGACCGCTCGGCCCGCAAAGGACTCATTCATGCTAACACGGCGGCCCGGATCAAGAGCCGGTTGGTAAAGAAGCTGGGGAGCTAGGGGAAAAGGCATGGGGGCCGATGCTCGACGATCGGCCCCCAGAAGATTCTTCCCCAGCGCCCTAGCTCCCCAGCATCACACCGCAGCCAGCTCCGCCCCACACTTCTCACAATACCACTCGGTCGGCCGGTTCAGCGATCCGCACTCACCGCACTTCAGGGTCTTGGCCTGTGGCTGCGGGGTCCGCGACTCGCTTTCCACGCCGCCGCCGTTGGGCTGGTTCACGTGGGCCGGAGGGGCCTCGATCTCGACGTTCACGGACCGGAGAAAGGCCAGCTCGTCATCCCGCCCCGAAGGAGGCGCCGGGATGGGATTCGGCGCGGTGCGCGGTGCGGGCCGGGGGGACACCGGCTCCCGGGCGGGATAGCTGCCTCCCCGCGGGACGAAGCGGGGCGCCTCGGGACGCGGCTGCGGTGGCGGCGCCGAGGCGGGTTCGTCGGACACCAGCTTCGGGGTCGAAGCAGCCGGGCGCCGCTCAGGCGCTGCGGGCCGGGGCGCCGCCGGTTCCGGCGTGATCAGCCTTTGGACCTCCTCCAGCCGTTGGATCTCGCTGGCAAGCCGCTCAAGCTCCTGGTCGAAACCGGAAAGCTTGCCGGAGCTTTCCAGCTCGACGAGCTGCCATTCCTCATCACCATATTCACCGACGGCGTGTCGCAGCTCGGCCTCGGCTCGCACGTCCAGCTCTTCCCGCTGCGACTGGCCAAACTCCTCGGATTGAGCCCGGAGTCCCTCGAGGGTCGTACCGATAACGTCGCGGTGGGTGCAAAGCTGAGCCACAACCTGGGCGAGTCGCCCTTGATAGTCCGCCCGGACCTTGGCGCGAACCGATTCCGGCGCCCGGGAACCCCTCTCTTCCAGCCGCTCCAGCCATTCTGCCAGTTGCTGCCGAGTCGCGAGCAAGCCCTCGATCTCGGCCACATCGTGCGACTGCTGATCGGTCATGTCACCCTCGGAAACTCGGAAGCCGGAAGCACCCGTCCCACCAATCTAGCGAATAACCGCTCCCGGGAAACCTGTTCGGTTCCCGACTGTCAAGAATTCTAACGATCTTTCCGCTCGAACACGACTCGGCCGCCCACGATCGTACCATCGACCTGCCCAATAAGGGTTTGTCCAAGAAACGGAGTATTCGCGCTCAGGGATCGGATCTCCTCCTTCCGTACGATCCAGCGCCGCTTGGGATCGAACACCGTCAGGTCGGCAGGCGCCCCAACAGCCAGGGTGCCTCCCTGGAGGTGAAATACCCGTGCCGGGTTCGTGCTCATTCGAGCCAGGAGGTCGGGCAGCGACAGGATGCCCGGCTCGACCAATTCCCGAATCGCCAGGCCCAGGGCGGTCTCCAGTCCAATGATCCCGTTGGGCGCGTCGTCGAACTCCCGCTCCTTGGCGTCGTAGTGGTGCGGCGCATGGTCCGAGGCAATGCAGTCGATGGTGCCGTCCTTGAGTCCCTCCCGGATGGCGTCACGGTCGGCGGCCTCGCGGAGGGGCGGATTCATCTTGGCGTTGGTGTCGTAGTCCTCGCAGCGGTCGTGGGTCAGGGTAAAGTGGTGCGGCGTCGCCTCCGCGGTGACCCGCAGGCCCTTCGCTTTGGCCCACCGGATCAGCTCGATCGACCCGCGGGTGGACATGTGGCAGAGATGAACGTGCCCGCCGGTGAGCTCGGCGAGCAGGATGTTCCGGGCCACCATGATCTCTTCCGCCGCAGCGGGAATCCCTTTGAGCCCGAGCCGGGTCGAGATGATTCCCTCGTGCATGGCGCCGCCCTGGGAGAGCGAAGGATCTTCGCAGTGGTCGGCTACCGGGATCCCGAAGGTCTTCGCGTATTCGAGGGCGGTCCGCATGAGATGGCTCGAGCAAATCGGTTTGCCGTCATCGCTCACTGCCACGGCGCCGGCCTGCACCAGCTCACCGAATTCGGTGAGTTGCTCGCCGCGCTGGCCCATCGAGACCGCGCCAATCGGATAGACCCGCGCCTGGGCAGCTCGGATCGCCTGCCGTACGATG
>DATECI010000296.1:0-3232 GCA_035286985.1 Gemmatimonadales bacterium | reverse complement strand
AGCCCTTGCCGTAGCGGAGGATAGCGGTACTCCCTGCGGGTATGGCATCGGGATCTTCCCCCGGACCGGCCGGTTTGACGCGCCGGTGTTCGGGGTGCTGACGCGTGGCGGCGAGTCCACAACCCTCACCTACCGGATGCTTCGGGCCTTGATGGACCACCAGGTGCTCATCTCGGGGCGGGTCGTTGCCAGCCTGCAGGACGGTCTGGCCTTCTCGCCTGCCCGAATTCCGCCTCCGGCGCTCCTGGATCAGCCGGCGCTGCATCTCTCGATGCGGTGCTTCATTGGAGTAGGCGAGGGCGATCTGGATCGGACCATGCCGCTCGACTCGACGGTGTTCGCAGGCGAGCTGGAGGCGCCGATCGTGCTGGTGATGGAGACCAAGCCGCAGGGATGGCCGAGGTAGGCAAAAGGCCGCGAATCAGGTAGCGGTCAGAGGCCGGCGGGTCGCTTCCTTCAGCATTCGGACGAAACCCGTGAAGTCCGCTCCGTCGCTGACCTTCTGCACAATGGCCGATCCGCAGATGACCCCCGCGGCTCCCATGGCGAGGGCGGCCCGTACCTGGTCCGGGTTCGAGATCCCAAATCCTAACACGGGGGGAGCGGCGTCGAGGCCGCGGAGCCGCCCGATCAGGGCCGACTGATCCCGGCGAAGCCGCTCGTCGACCCCGGTAACCCCCTCCCGCGAGGTGACATAGGTGTAGCCCTCGCTGGCCGCCGCGATGGCGCGCAGCCGGGCCGGGTCCGCATTGGGCGGGGCGATGAACACCGGAGCGATGCCATGAGAGCGGGCTGCTGCCACCACCGGTGCCGATTCCGCGACCGGAAGGTCCGCCACCAGAACTGAGTCTACTCCCGCCCCGGCCGCCTCGGCATAGAACTCGACCGGCGGGCGGTGGCAGACCAGATTCGCGTATACCAGCAGGCCGATTGCCAGGTCGGGGTGCTCGTCGCGCACCGCACGGACGATATTCCAGCAGTCCTGGCGGCGGACTCCGGCCCCCAGGGCCCGGGCCGCCGCTGCCTGAATCACTGGGCCGTCTGCGCTGGGATCGGAGAACGGGAGCCCTAGCTCGAGGGCGTCGGCGCCCGCCTCAACCAGCAGCCGCACGACCCGGAGGCTGCCGGCCGGGTTAGGATCGCCGAGCATGACGAACGGGATGAAGCCGCCCTCGCCAATGCGCCCGAGGCGGGAGAACAGGTCTGCATAGCGCCGGCCCCGAGGGGTCATGGCCCGCCCCGCCGATGCTGCAGCACGGTTTCCAGGTCTTTGTCTCCCCGCCCGGAGAGATTCACGAGAATGACCGGCGCCGCGGCCGAGCGGGCCTCCCGGAGGGCTGCGGCCAATGCGTGGGCGGACTCAAGGGCGGGCAGGATGCCTTCCGCTCGTGCCAGCGCCCCGAAGGATTCGAGGGCTTCCGTGTCGGTACAGGTGGTGTAGGTGGCCCGGCCGGTCTCCTTGAGCCAGGCGTGTTCGGGACCCACGCCGGGGTAATCGAGCCCGGCCGAGATCGAATGGCTTTCCCCGATCTGGCCCTCGTCATCCTGCAGGGTGTAGCTGCAGGCGCCGTGCAGCACGCCGGGACGCCCCCGGGCCAGCGTGGCGCAATGGCGCCCGGTCTCCAGGCCCTCGCCCGCAGCCTCGACCCCGAGCAGCCGCACCGAGGTGTCGGCCAGGAAAGCGGCGAAGATGCCCATGGCGTTAGACCCTCCGCCCACCGAGGCCACCACCAGATCCGGAAGCCGCCCCTCCACGGCGAGCAATTGATCCCTCGCCTCATCGCCGATGATCCGCTGGAAGTCCCGCACCATGGTGGGAAAGGGATGGGGCCCCGCGACGGTTCCCAGGAGGTAATGGGTGGTCTCGTAGCTTGCCGACCAGTCCCGCAAGGCCTCGTTGATGGCGTCCTTCAGGGTTTGCGAGCCGGTGCTAACCGGCACGACTTCGGCTCCCATCAACTGCATCCGGAAGACGTTTTGCTTCTGCCGCTCCATGTCTACGGCGCCCATGTACACCCGGGTCGGGATGCCTAACACGGCCCCGGTCAGCGCCGTCGCGACCCCATGCTGGCCCGCGCCGGTTTCGGCGATGAGGCGCGTCTTGCCCATCCGCCTGGCCAGGAGTCCCTGGCCCAGCGCCTGATTCGTCTTGTGGGCCCCTCCGTGGAGCAGGTCCTCCCGTTTGAGGTAGAGGCGGGCCGGGCCCTGGCCGAGCAGGTTCCGGCAGCGGTACAGTGGGGTGGGGCGCCCGGCGTAGTGGGCCAGGAGCTCGCTCAGCTCCCGCTGAAACGCCGGGTCCGCCTTCGCCTCCAGAAAGGCGGCCTCGAGCTGCTCGAGGGCCGGCATGAGGATCTCGGGAACGTAGGTTCCCCCGAACCGTCCGAAGCGGCCGCTCTCCTTCATCGGGCGTCGTCGCCCCGGCCGGGGAGCCGGCGCCGCGCCGCGAAGAAGGTGGCGAGCCGGCTCGGATCCTTCTTCCCCGGCGCCGATTCCACCCCGGAGCTCGTATCCAGAGCAAAGGTGCCGAGTGCCGCAGCTTGAACCACGTTTTCGGCCCGTAGGCCCCCCGCCAGGACCACTGCCTTCCGCTCGGCGTAACCTCGGAGCAATGACCAGTCGAACGACTGGCCCGTCCCACCTCGAACGGCGCGCGGGGCGGACCGGACCCTGTCGCTGGTCACCGAGGGAGTCGGGGCGTCGAGAAGCACCCGATCGGCCGCAGTGTCCTTGCGCAGCGGAATCCGCTGGTCCACTGCAACCGCTTTCCAGACCTCGCACCCCTCGGGTACCAGGGAGCGCACCCGATTCACGGTCTCCGGCGTCTCTTCACCATGGAGTTGCACCGCTTGGAGATCCAGGGCCCGAGCCTCCGCCGCCACCGCTTCGGGCGCCTGATTCGCAAAAACTCCCACCCAGGATAGCTCGGCTCCCCGGCGTACCTCCCGGGCTTGCTCCCGAGTGATCCGCCGGGGCGATCCGGCCGCGAAAACCATCCCGCCATGGGTAGCGCCCGCCTCGATCGCAGCCCGAGCGTCCTCCGCACGGGTCAGGCCGCAGATCTTGGTCCGTCCGTAGACCAGGCGCCGCACCGCGGCGTCCAGATCGGGCTCCCGCATGAGGGCGCTCCCGACTAGGAACGCATCGGCATGAGGCCGAAGCGCGGTGAGGTGCTCGCGCGATTCGATTCCGGACTCGGCCACCACCAGGCGGTCGGCTGGGATCTTCGGCGCGA
>DATECI010000295.1:0-8168 GCA_035286985.1 Gemmatimonadales bacterium | reverse complement strand
CTCGCCGACCTCGAGGGGGATGGTGATCTCGACCTCGTCCTCCTCGCCACCACTGGCCCCAACGCGATCTTCCTCAACGACGGCACTGGCCGCTTTGCCGAGCGTCGCGACCTGGGGCTCGACCCCGCCGGGAAGGGGGGCACCACGATCGCGATGGCCGACACCGACGGCGACGGCGGCCTCGACCTGTACGTTACCAACTACAAAGCCTACACCCCCGTCGACCTGCTCACCTCACAGCAACGCGAGTTCGGCCAGATCGTGCGGCAAACCGGCCCCCCACCGGGGCGCTATGAGGTAGCGCCGGAATACCGCGGGGATTTCAAGCTGGTCGACCGGGCCGACATGGGCGGGTTGAGCCTCAGTATGAGAGCGGAGCCGGATGAGTTCTATCGCAACGCCGGAGGTCGCTTCATCCGCGAGCGGATCACCGCCGGCCGGTTCCGCGATGCGGCGGGCCGTCCGGTGGCGGCCGAGGATGAATCCTTCGGGCTGGCGGCCCGATTCGCGGATTTCAACGGCGACGGTGCGCCGGACCTTTACGTCGTGAACGACTTCGAGGATCCCGATCAGCTCTGGCTCAACGACGGGCAGGGCGGCTTTCGGCTGGCCGACTGGACGGTGCAGCGCCAGACCAGTAATTCCGGTATGGGAATGGACGTCGGCGACATCAACGGCGATGGGCTCCCCGACTTCTTCGAAGTGGACATGCTCGCCAGTGATTCCCGGCGGCGGAAGACCCAGGTCCCCACCCACACCGCGATCCTCAAGCGGCCCGGGGCCATGGAGATTCAGCTCCAGCAGATGCGGAACACCCTGTTTCTCAACCGGGGCGACGGGACCTTCGCGGAAATCGCCGAGTACGCCGGCGTCTCCGCCACCGGCTGGTCGTGGGGGACGCTGTTCCTCGACGTGGATCTCGATGGGCGGCCCGACCTTCTGGTCGCTAACGGCCATCCCTGGGATGTCATGGATGGCGATACCCAGGAGCGGCAACAGCAGGGCTGGAGTACGGTGCCCTGGGAGCGCCGGCTCGCCGAATTCCCCCGCCTGGCCCTGCGGAACACTGCCTTCCGGAATCGCGGCGATCTGACCTTCGAGGACGCCAGCCGGCTATGGGGATTCGGCGCCGAGGAGGATCTGTCGCACGCCCTGGCCGCGGCCGATCTGGATGGGGACGGGGATCTCGATGTCGTGATCAACCGGCTCAACGCCCCGGCCCTGGTGCTTCGGAACAACGCCCCGGCTCCCCGGATCGCGGTGGTGCTGCGGGGGAATGCGCCTAACACGCGAGGAGTTGGGGCTCGGATCCGGGTGCTGGGCGGCGCCGTTCCGATCCAGGAGCGCGAGATTGCCGTGGGCGGGCTCTACCTGTCCCACAGCGACTATCTGGCCGGCTTTGCCACCGGTTCGGCGCAGGCGGTGACGGTGGAGGTGATCTGGCGGAATGGGCGGAAGACCACGCTGGAGCAGCTTCGGCCCAATCGGCTGTATGAAATCCGGGAACCGACCGTCGGGACTTCGGAGCCGCCACCTCCGCTGCTCGATTCCCGACGACACTCGGCTTCGGCTCCATTGTTCGAGGATGCCACCCCCATGTTGGCCGGCCACGCCCACACCGAAGATCCCTTCGACGACTGGGGTCGTCAGTTCCTGCTGCCCGATGCGCTCTCCCAACTCGGACCGGGCGTCGCGTGGTTCGACCTCGATCGCGACGGTGATGAAGACCTCGTGATCGGCTCGGGGAAGGGCGGCAGCCTGGGCGTTTTCCGGAACAACCGGGGGCGGGTGGTTCCAGCGCCCGGAAAGGCCCCCGTTGCACCGGCCGACTTCACTACCGTTCTCGGTCTCGCCACGACCGGGGGCTCCCGACTTGTGGTGGGCGTCTCCTCCTGGCAGACTCGTACTCCGGCGGAGCTCGCGGAGCTGCCCGCCGTGCTGAGTATCCCACTAACCCGCGATGCGCGCACCGGAGGGATGGAGCCACTGATGGGCCCGACCGCGTCCGCCGTCGGTCCTCTGGCCTTGGGTGACTACGACGGCGATGGCGATCTCGATCTCTTTGTCGGCGGACGGGCTGTTCCGATGCGGTATCCGGTGGCGCCGTCCTCGGGGCTTGTCCGCAACGGGGACGGTGGGTTCGTGGTGGACCCCGATGCCAGCGCCCCCCTCCAGGGGATCGGGATGGTCTCCGCCGCCATGTTCGCCGACTTCAATGGCGACGGGCTCCCCGACCTGGTCCTGGCGCGGGAGTGGGGATCCATCGCGCTGTTTCTCAATGCCGGCCAGGGGCGATTCGCCAGCGCGCCGGCTTCCTGGGGGTTGGAGCGATGGACCAGCCGGTGGAACGGGATTGCGGCCGGCGATCTGGATGGCGATGGCCGGCTCGATCTCGTCGCCACGAGCTGGGGGAGGAACACCGCGTTTTCGGCTGACAGCACGAGCCCGCTCATGCTGGTGCATGGCCCCTTCGGCGCTTGGGGCGAGGAGGAGATGTTCTTGGCGCGGCAGGACCAGCGGCTGGGCCGGTTGGCCCCGCTCACCAGTTTTTCCCGGGTCCGGCTCGCGGTGCTATCGGTCACCAGTCGCTATGGCACCTTCTTGGGCTATGCCGACGCCACCCTGGACGAGGTGTCGAGTCTGCTCCGGAGCCGGACCGAGCGGCTCGAGGCGGTGACGCTCGAGCACACCGCTTTCCTGAATCGCGGAAATCGTTTCGAAGCTGCGCCGCTGCCGGCCGAGGCCCAGCTGGCGCCGGCGTTCTATGCCGGCGTCGCGGATTTCGACGGGGACGGATTCGAGGACCTGTTCCTGGCCCAGAACTTCTCGTTTACCCTGGTCGGGATCCAGCGCTACGATACCGGGCGGAGTCTGCTGTTGCTGGGAGATGGGAAGGGCGGACTTCGGCCGCTACCGGGCCAGGAGTCCGGGTTGCTGGTCTATGGCGACCAGCGCGGGGCCGGCTACGCCGATTTTGACGGCGACGGCCGGCTCGACCTCGCGGTTTCCCAAAACGGCGCTTCCACCCGGCTCTTCAGGAACCGGGGGGCCCGGCCGGGCCTCCGGGTTAGGCTGATTGGGCCGCCCGCCAACCCGGACGGGATCGGGGCCCAGGTGCGCCTGATTTCGGGCGAGCGGATGGGACCGGTCCGGGAAATCCAGGCCGGCTCCGGCTACTGGTCCCAGAACGGGGCGGTGCAGGTATTCGGGTCGGCTGAGCCTCCGACTGCGGTATGGGTTCGCTGGCCGGGAGGCGCCGAGGCCCGGGTCCCGGTTCCCGCCGGGGCCCGCGAAGTCATCGTGAAGCGATAGCGGTCCCAGTTAGCCGAGGCCGACAACACCCCTAGACATTGAAGCGGAACAGGATCACGTCTCCGTCCTGGACAACGTATTCCTTGCCTTCGGCCCGGGCCAAGCCCTGCTCCCGCGCGCCTTTCCATCCCCCCAGCCGAATGAAATCCTGGTAAGCCACCGTTTCCGCCCGGATGAACCCCTTCTCGAAGTCGGAGTGAATCACCCCTGCCGCCGCGGGAGCCTTGGCGCCGCGATGGATCGTCCAGGCCCGCACTTCCTTCTCACCCGCGGTGAAGAAGCTCATCAAGCCGAGGAGGTGATACGCGGCGTGGACCAAACGCACCAATCCCGATTCCGGGAGTCCGAGCGCCTCCAGAAAGGGCCGCCGATCCTCGGGCGACAGCTCAGCGAGCTCCGCCTCGACTTTTGCGGAGAAGGCAACGACCTCCGCTTCCTCGCCCTCCCGCGCAATTGCCTCGCGGAGTGCCGCGGCGTGATCCTCACCAGTCCCGATCTGGGCTTCCCCGATGTTGGCGGCGTAGAGCACCGGTTTGGCGGTGAGCAGATTGAAGCCGCGGAAGATGCCCCGCTCCTCGGCGCCGGGGGTGACCGCCCGGGCTGGCCTACCTGTTGAAAGGGTATCCCGCAGCCGGGTGAGGAGGTCGGCTTCCAGCTTGGCCTGGGCATCGGTTCCCTTGGCGGCGCGGACCATCTTGTCGAGTCGCTTCTCCACCACCCCGAGATCGGCGAGCCCCAGCTCCAGGTTGATGATTTCCCGGTCCCGGACCGGATCCAGCTCCCCCATCGGATGCTGCACCTCGGAATCCTGGAAGCAGCGGATGACGTGGACGATGGCGTCTACTTCCCGAATGCTCGCCAGGAACTGATTGCCCAGCCCCTCGCCCCGACTGGCGCCCTGGGCCAGTCCGGCAATGTCCACGAACTCCACCGTGGCGGGAATGGTCCGCTTCGGCTTCACCAGCTCGGCGATCGCATCCAGCCGCGGATCGGCTACCGGCACGATCCCCGAGTTCGGCTCGATCGTGGCGAACGGGTAGTTGGCTACCGCCGCCTGGGACGACGTGAGCGCGTTGAAGAGGGTGGATTTGCCGACGTTGGGAAGGCCGACGATGCCGAGGCGGAGCAATGCAGGGGCTAGAGGCTAGGGACTGGGGAGTTGGCGGCGATTGTAGCGGTTCATCGCGGTTTCGAGGCCTTCCTCCAACCAGCATTCGACCGTTTCAGCCATCGGGTCGAGCACAGCGTCGAGCGCCTCGCGCTCGTCTGGGGTGAAGCGATCCAGCACGTAATCGGCCAGATCGTCATAGTCCATCGGTCGGGGACCGACCCCGATCCGGAGCCGGGCGTAATCCTGACGCTGGAGCACCGCCTCGATGCTTTTCAGGCCGTTGTGCCCCCCTGCGCTCCCTCCGCCGCGGAGCCGGAACCGGCCGAGGTCGAGCGCGACGTCGTCCACCAGGACCAGGAGATCGCGACCGGGATCGAATCCGGGATCGTCGCGGAGGAGACCGAGCGCCGCCCCGCTCCGATTCATGTAGGTGTGGGGCTTGATGACCTGGACCGCAATGCCGAATCGCTCGCCTTCGGCGATCCTGGCCGGGCCCCGGCGCCGGAACTTGCCCAGGCTCCAGCGCACGGCCAGGCGGTCGGCCAGCAGGAACCCGGCATTGTGCCGGGTATCCTCGTAATCGGGACCCGGGTTGCCGAGCCCGAGAACGGCGTGCAGGAGTTACTCCTTCTCCTTGCTGCCCCCCTTGGCTTTGGGTGCTTCCTTGGCTTTGGGTGCTTCCTCGGCCTCGGCCTCGGCCTCCTCGCCCTCCTCCTTCGGCTTGCGGATGAGCTCGGGCTCGGCCACCTCGGCCGCCTCGACCACCGGAGCGACCACTTCCTCGGCCCTCGGCGCCACGACGGTGCAGACCGTCTGCCGCCCATCGTTCAGGATCTCCAGATTGGGAAACAGCAGATCGGACACGTGAATGGACTGGCCGATGTTTAGCGGGGTGACGTCGACGTCGAGCTGCTCGGGGATCTCGGATGGCAGAACCTTGATTTCCAGCGTGTGCATCGTCTGGTCGAGCACTCCGCCGAAATTGCGCACTCCTTCGGGCACGCCGACGAACCGGATCGGCACCTCCACCGTGATCTTTTCCCCGGCTCGAACCTCATAGAGGTCGAGGTGGATGATGTCGGCCGGGCGCACCGGGTTGCGCTGGATCTCGCGGATCAGGGCCTGGACCGGCGGCCGCCCTTCGACTCTCACGTCCACCAGCGTGGTCGCCGCCGCGACCTCGGTGAGCAACCGGGTGAGGGCGGTCGCATCCACGGCCAGCGGTTCGGGATCCCGGCCCCGCCCGTAGATCACCGCCGGGACCTTCCCTTCCCGCCGCAGGGCGCGGGCTACGCCCTTGCCGGAGTGCTGCCGGGGAGCCGCCTCGAGGGTTGCCTGCCGTGCCATGATTTGGCCTTTCCGTCAATCGAACAGCGAGCTGACCGACTGATCGCTGTGGGTATAGCCTATCGCCTTGGCCAGGAGGCCGGCGATCGAGAGCACCTTGAGTTTGTCGAACTGCTTTTCCGGCGGGATCTGGATCGTGTTGGTCACCGCCACTTCCACCACGGGCGCCTCGGTGAGCCGACCAACCGCGGGACCGGAAAACACCGCGTGCGTGGCGCAGAGGTAGATGTCGCCGGCGCCCAGCCGCTTGAGGGCCTTGGCCGCCTCGACCATCGTGCCGGCGGTATCGATCATGTCGTCCGGGATGATGCAGTCCCGGCCTTCCACGTCGCCCACCACGTTCACCACCTCGGCCACATTCGCCGCGATGCGTCGCTTGTCGATGATCGCGAACGTCGCGTCGAGCCGTTTGGCGTAGCCCCGCGCCATCTTCGCGCCACCCACGTCGCTGGCCACCACCGCCAGGTTCTTCAGCCCCTTTTGCCGGTAGTGGGCCGTGAACACCGGCGCGGCGTAGAGGTGATCCACTGGCAGGTCGAAAAACCCCTGGAGCTGGTGCTGGTGGAAGTCCATCGCCAGCACCCGGTCGGCCCCGGCCTGCGAGATGATGTTGGCCATCAGCTTGGCGCTGATCGCCACCCGGGGCTGGTCCTTCCGGTCCTGCCGCGCGTAGCCGAAATACGGGATCACCGTGGTGATTCGCGCCGCGCTCGCCCGCCGGGCCGCATCCATCAGCAACAACAGCTCGATCAGATTCTCGGCCGGGGGATTGGTGGGCTGGATGATGTACACGTCCCGCCCCCGCACGTTCTCGTCGATCTTGACGAAGATTTCGCCGTCGGAAAACCGGCGGATCGTTGCCTTGCAGAGCGAGGCGTTGAGCTCCTCGGCCAGCTCCTCAGCGAGCGGCCGGTTGGCCGTGCCGGAGAGGAGGAGCATGGGACTTCGCGCGATCGACTCATTCGGCAAGGCCATAACCCTTAACTATAGTTATGGAGCGGGGTTAGGGGCAACTCAGCGGCGGAGGAGGTAGTGGGTCAGAACCCACTACTGCGGAGGAGTCGACCGGCCACTACACCAGGTCGAGCGAAAGGAGCATTCTTCGAACGACCACGAAGAGCTCAACGCCGAGCCGTGCCTGACACCTACCGGAGTGGCCCCATGCCCAGCCGCAGACTTGCCTGGCTTATCCCGATAGTATTTGGACCGCTGGTTCCCCCTCCGACGGTGGCCCAAACCCCGCCGGCCCGCGGCCGCCCGGCCTGGGAGTGGTCGAACGACACGATCGATCGGGTGGTGAACGCGGTGCGGGCTGGCCGGAGCCTGCAGCCCAAGCAGTGGCCCGCCGGGGCGCGGGTCGCGGTCCTGCTCTCTTTCGACGTGGACAACGAGACGCTTTCGCTGCGCACCGGGGATCCGACGGTCGGGGCGCTGTCGCAGGGCGAATACGGTGCCCGAGTGGCCCTGCCGCGGGTCCTGGCCCTGCTGGACCGGCATCAAATCCCCGCCTCGTTTTTCATTCCGGCGGTGAGCCTCCAGCTCCATCCCGAAATGGCGGACGTGATCAAGCAATCGGGCCGGCACGAGTTCGGGGTGCACGGCTGGATTCACGAGACCAACACGCTCTTGCCGGGAGCGGTGGAGCGCGACCTGGTGAAACGGGCCCTGGACTATTTAACCCAGGTCACCGGAACCCGTCCGGTGGGATACCGGGCGCCGTCTTGGAACTTCTCCCCTCACACGCTCGCCATCATTCGGGAGCTCGGATTCAAGTACGAAAGCTCGATGATGGCCGACGACCGTCCCTACGAGCTGCTCCAGGACGGTGAGCCTACCGGCTTGGTGGAGATTCCGGTCGAGTGGATCCTGGACGACGCACCGCTCTTCAACGTGCAGGGCGCGAATTACGCCTCCCCCCGCGAAGTGGCCCAGGTGTGGATGGACGAGTTCGACCGGGCCCGGGACGAGGGCACGATGTTCGTGCTGACCATGCACCCGCACATTATCGGGCACCGGTCCCGGATCGTGGCGCTCGAACTCCTGGTGGAGCACATGATCCAGAAAGGGGGGGTGTGGTTTGCCACCCACCGGAGCGCGGCGGAGTATGTGAGACAGGCGGCGGGGATGAGGTAGGCTCGGGCTAGGGGCGGAGCGCCACCTTTACGCAGCCGTCCCGACGCTCGGCAAACATCCGGTAGGCATCCGGTCCGACGGCGAGTTCCATCGTGTGGGTGAAGAGCCCGCGGAGCTCCGGCTGGTGCCGCAGCGCGAGCGGGATCAGCTCGTCGACGTAGTGCCGAGCCGGGCAGCGGCCGATCCGCCAGGTCAGGTTTTTGTCGTAGGCCCCGCCGGGCGAGAAGGGAAACCCGGCCTCGTGGTGAACGCCGACGACGGATAT
>DATECI010000294.1:0-3664 GCA_035286985.1 Gemmatimonadales bacterium | reverse complement strand
CCAGGCCGATGCCCGAGCTCGCCGCGATCAGCGTGAAGATTGTGGCCCACTCGGCGGGGCTCGTCCGGACCGGCACCCTCATGTTTTCGGCGGTCGCATGAGGTTCGTTGGTCGCGGTAGTGTCAGGGTTCATCTTGGCATGCTCCTCCGGGCTCATCTCTCCCATGGAGGCGGGAGCGGCCACGATGCCGAGCTCGGCCCGCGCGACAATGTCACCATCGGAAGCGAGCACCACCACGGCATACGTGCCGGGCTTGGCCTCCACCGGTAGCGCGAAACGGGCTCGGAATCCGCCCAGCGAGTCGGTCCGTACGTCGGCGAGCGGAAAGGTTTCGAGGGTGCCTCGCAACTGGAGCCGCAACGTGGCGTTCTTGGGCAGTTTGTCGCCGCGGAGCGAGAGCTCCCCACCGACGCTCACCTGCTTCGAGGCAAGCTGGATCGCGCCCTTCTCGTGGGCGAATGCCGGGGCGCTGTACGCGGCAAGCAGGCCGAAGCTGACGAGTAAGACTCGCATATTGAGCTCCTCACATGCCTATGTGTTCCATCTGCGGTGCGAAGACGCCGTAGATAATGCCGCCTACGTAAAGTACCAGGATAAGCACGGCAACTGCCGTGAGCCAGCGGGGCCGCCCGCGGGCCGGGTGGCGGGCCCGGTCGAGTAAGGGCACGGCGAAGAGAAAGCCGAAAAGGATCACGGGTGCAACCAGCATCCCCCGGATTCCCAGGGTGTTCTCGACCGTGTAGATCCAAAGGAACGGCCAGAAGGGTTTGGTGACCTCCGCGCCTTCGATCCCTGGAAAGCCGAGGCCTGGAGGGACGACCGCGGCGAGGGCCCCCAACATTGCCCACAGCAACAGCCCGTACCCCACCAGGCGACGCAAATGGGCCGTGAAGGGCACGGTCTTCGGCTCGTCGGAATGGATGCCCAGATAGCGCACCAGCCAGAAGTGGAGGCCGACCAGGGCGAGTAGCATCAGCGGTAGCAGACTCACGTGAGCGTTGTGCAGCCGCGCCAGCAGGGTGGCGCTTGGCGCGAAATCGGGGCTGAGGGGCGCGCCAAGCGGGCCCACCAGCTCGGCGCCCGCCACCGCGTGGGCCAGTGCCTCGGTCCCCTCCTGGTCAACCCGCAGCACCGAGCCCGTAAAGGCGAGGGCAAACACCGTGACGAAAAGAGCGACGCCCGCCCACCAGGTCACTTCCCGGGGGCGCAGGTAGCTGCGCCGCCAGAAGACATAGACCAAGTGTACTGCCACGCTCACCAGAACGAGGGTCGCCCCCCAGTAGTGCAGTCCCCGCAGCCAGTTGCCCAGCGGCACCCGCGACATGATGTAGAGGATGCTGTCGTGGCCCCCCGCGGGGCTCGGATTGTAGAACTGATCGAGCAGGACACCGGTGACGATGAGGATGAGAATCCCGAAGAACGTGAGCCCGCCGAGCATGTAGGGGAGCCGGTTCGCCACCGGCGGGATGCGGTACTCCAGTGCCTCCCAGGCGAACCGATCCCGCACTTGGGCCTCAGGGTGGTCCGAATCGAGTTCCGCCAAGTGCCCCTCCAGGTTGAGTGCCAGGTGTCCCGCGAGTCCGCGATGATCCTGCCGGGATAGGCTCCGACCCGCCTATCGCTGTGGTGGCGCTTTCGGAGGGTGTGGGTGCTCCTCGGGGATGGGTCCAAGGACTTCGTCCAGCATCCGACGGAGCACCGAATCGGCCGTCACGCGGCGCCGGATGAGCGAATCGGCCAGCAGGCGCCGGTGCAGCTCCACCATGCTACGCGCTCGGACGCTGTCCGCCGGCCCGGCGGGGGCGCCTGGCATCGTATGCTCCTTGGCCGGCGGCCTGCCTGCCTCCGGGGTGCGAGGTGCCATCCCCTCGTGGCGCATTCCTTCCATCAGCATCCCACCGGCTGCGGCCGCCGGGAGCAGACCCGTCGCTGGCCCGCCCATTGCCCCGACTCCTCCCATCATCTCCGCCATGCTCCGCCATTCATCCATGGAAATCACATTCTGAGTTCCATCCCGGAATTCTGCGAGCTGCGAGTAGATGACAGCGCGCTTCTGAGCACGGGGGATGGTGTCGGTGATCAGGATATCCGAGATGATGTCGTGCATCATGTGTAGGTTGTCGAAGATCACCGCGGCGCGAGGGTGCTGGGCGCTGAAGTTCGGAGCAATCGCCGAAGTCATCGGCATCATCTTGGGAAAATTCTTCGGCGGGTCGTCGAGCATGTTCCAGAACCGCGCCAGCGTGGCCTTGACACCGGCCTTCTTTCCGGCGGGTGTCTGGCCCAGAATCAACGGCTCATAGAGGCCGACCTGGAGCCAGTGGTAGGCCCAGATCAGGCCGTTGAACTTGGGTTGCGTGTTTCGGAAGCCCTGGCTGAAGTACTGGTCGTCCATCAGGGCCATGGACTTCGGCGCCGCGACGAACGCATAGTCATTCCGGCTGAGGTAGTAGTCGGTGACCCGCTCGATGAGCGTGTCACGAGCCTCCGGGCTGAGCCGCTCATCGGCGTAGATGTCGTAGATCTGCCGGTGGAGCACGTGGGCCCAGTCGAACATCTGCTTGGCCTGCCAGGCGATCTTGGCGTACGCGGGCTCGATGACCTCCTCCGCGATCGCGAACCGCGGAGGCCGGATGAGCAGGTCGGTGGTGAGGTACCGGTACTCCTTCTCGAGTGCCGCCCCGCGCCCCGAGGCAGGGGCGGTGAAGAGACGCTCGTAGAGGACCGCATGCCCGTAGTCGAAGGCGTTGAACAGCCGGGCCCCCTCCGGGTAGGTCTTGAGGAAGGCCCAGTTGAACCCTCCCGGAAAGTAGAACTGTTCGTCGCGACGGTCCTGGGCCCCGAGGGTGGCCGGGATGGCGAGAACTGAGAGCGAGATGACGGACAGGAAGAAACGCATGGAGAAAACCCTCTCTAGCGCCGGAGCGGCAACAGGCCGGCGATGGCGAAGGCCCGGGAAACGCCGAAGGTGAGTTCATAGTCTGGACCGGTCCGGCGCAGCCGGCGCGCGACGCCGAAGTCGAGCACCGCGACCGGCGACCATTGATAGCGCAGGCCGACGGAGGCATTCACCTCGACGGGCTCTGATGAAATCGGACGGAGAGCGTAGACCTCGGCGATGAGCAGGGTGCTCTGCCGGAAGAGGGTGCGATCCACCGCCGCGCCGTACCACCACTTGTGGGCCGCCTCCGCTGCGGCACCCCGGCCTCGGGGACCAAAGCCGTAGGCCCCGTTTAAGTGGAGGCGGTTCTTTCCCCACGATCGGGTCGCGATGGCCTTTACGGAGAGGTGGGTGCCCTCACCCGCCAGGGAGCCGATCGGAAACACCGCATCGGTCCGGACCGAGAGCGCCGGAAGCCAACGGCCCTCGGTATTGAAGTTGTACAGGCCAAGGAGTCGGAGTCCCGAGACGCCCCACTCCCGCCCGGTCGTACTCTCGACCCCGGCAATCGGCAGCTTGAGCCCGATCTGGAAATTGCGGAAAAGTCCGTACTCCAGCTCGGGCACGAAGGAATGAACGCCGCGGGTTCCCGCGGCCCGGGAGTAGCGCCACGGCGCGAGGAGTTCGAACGCGTACCGCTCCACGGGATAGGCGTCCTCGATCAGCGTGGGCCGGTCGTCGTCCAGGTTTCGGTAATCGATCTGAGCCCGGCTGGTCGAGGG
>DATECI010000293.1:0-5095 GCA_035286985.1 Gemmatimonadales bacterium | reverse complement strand
GAGCATGGTCTGGTTCACGATCGCCGCGCCGTCCACCAGCCAGCCGATCGCGCCCATGTCGGCCCAGGTGAGGGTGGGATAATTGAAGATGCTGGAATACTTGGCTTTCCCCTCGAGGAGCTGGTCCACCAGCTCGGCCCGATCCACTCCGAGGGTCTCGCTCCCGCAGTAGAGGTAAAGCCCGTGCCCTGCTTCGTCCTGGACCTTGGCCAGCAGGGCGAGTTTGCGCCGGAGGCTGGGGGCGCGGGTTAGCCAATTTCCTTCGGGGAGCATTCCCACCACCTCGGAATGGGCATGCTGCGACATCATCCGGACGAGTTGCTTGCGGTACCGCTCCGGCATCCAGTCCTTGGGCTCGATCGTCTCGCCCCGGGAAACCCGCGCCTCGAATGCGGCAAGCCGCGCGGGATCTTCGGACCCCGAGGGACTCGACCGGGTTGTCGTGCTAGGTTCCATGAGCTCCATCCTTACCTTGCCGCCGGCCGGGTTTGTCGATCCGCTTATTCGGCAAGGACTTACAGTATATTCGAAATATAGCATCGCCGTCCCCATCGCCCCGGAGCGGCCGCCCCGTGACCCATTCCCGTTCCCAGTCCATCCTCGAGGCCGGAAGGGTCGAGCTCGGAATCGAAGCGGGCGTGGCCACGGTTCGATTCGGCCATCCCAAAGGCAATTCTCTCCCGGGCGCCCTGCTCCAGAATCTGGCCGATGCCATCACCCGGGCCGGCCGCGACGACCAGGCCCGGGTGATCGTGCTCCGCAGCGAGGGCAGCGGTCCGTTCTGCGCCGGCGCCTCCTTTGACGAGCTCAAGGCGATCCGCACCGAGGCGGAGGGCACCGATTTTTTCTCGGGATTCGGCCGGGTGATCCTCGCCCTGATCCGGGCGCCCAAGTTCGTGGTGTCGCGGGTGCAAGGCAAAACGGCGGGCGGGGGCGTCGGCCTGATTGCCGCTTCGGATTACGCCCTTGCGGCCCGCGGCGCCGACCTCAAGTTGAGCGAGCTCGGGCTCGGGCTGGGGCCGTTCGTGGTGGGTCCGGTCATCGAGAAGAAGATCGGGCTGGCCGCCTTCAGCGCGCTCGCGGTGGAGGCCGGCTGGCGCAGCGCGGAGTGGGCCGAGCAGCACGGGCTCTACGCCGAGGTGCTGGAAGATCTCGCCGCCCTGGATGAGCGGGTTAGGACTGTTTCGGATCGGCTCGCGGGGTACAGCCCGGACGCAATGCGCCGGCTCAAGGACGCTTTCTGGGAGGGCACCGACGGCTGGCCCGACTTGCTGGCCCGGCGGGCCGAGATCAGCGGCAAGCTGGTATTGACCGCCGCCTCGAGAAGGGCCATCGAAGGATGAGCCGGTGCCAAACCTTGGCGCTCGCCGCCTTGCTGGCGGCCGGCCGGCTGGGAGCCCAAGCGGCTCCGCCCTGCTCCCAGCACGACCGCGATTGTCCGCCGCCACGGGTCATCGATGCCGGGCCGGGTCCCAAGTCGCCGGTGCCACCGCCCTCCGATGCGGTCGTTCTGTTCGGCGGCCGGGAGATCTCCCAGTGGCGAAGCCTGGACGGCGGGCCGGTTCCCTGGAGAGTAGCGAAAGGCTACTTCGAGATCGTCCCGGGATCGGGCTCAATCCAGACCGCCCGCAGCTTCGGCGACGTACAGCTGCACCTGGAATGGTCCACCCCGTTCCCGCCTGAGGGCAGGGACCAGGATCGGGGCAACAGCGGCGTCGTGCTCATGGGGCGATACGAGGTGCAGATCCTCGATTCCTGGGCCAATCCGACCTATCCCGACGGAGAGGCAGCCGCGGTCTACGGCCAGTATCCTCCCCTGGTGGATGCCAGCCGCCCGGCCGGAGATTGGCAGACTTATGACATCGTGTTCCGGCGGCCCCGGTTCGGCAGCCGGGGTGAGCTCCTGAGCCCGGCCCGCCTGACGGTTTTTCACAACGGCGTGCTGGTGCAGGACAACGTCATCCTGACCGGTCCTACCGGACACCAGCGGAGGCCGCCGTACGAGGCCCACCCGGACCGCTTGCCCCTCCTCCTGCAAGATCACCAGCACGCGGTGCGGTTTCGGAATATCTGGGTGCGGGAGTTGGAACGATAGAACAAGGAGCCCTCATGTCGAGATACCTCACCGAATTCGTCGGCACCGCCTTCTTCGTCCTGACCATCGGTCTGGTGGTGACGGCCGAACATCCCATGGCACCCTTGATCATTGGATCGGCGCTCATGGTGGTCGTGTACATGGGGGCCCATATCTCGGGAGCACACTACAATCCCGCCGTGACCCTTGCCCTCTTCCTGCGCGGCAAGATGCGCCGGGCGGATCTGCTCCCGTACTGGGGGGCCCAGGTTCTGGGCGCGCTGGCGGGTGCCTATCTCTCCCGCATGTTCATGGACCGTACGTTCACCCTGGCGCCCGCGGCCACCGCAGGCACCGGAGTCGTGCTGCTGATCGAGGCGCTCTACACCGCCCTGCTCGCCCTGGTGGTGCTCAATTGCGCCGCCCGCGAGGCGACCAAGGGCAACTCCTACTTCGGGCTCGCCATCGGGTTCACCATCGTGATCGCGGCGTTTGCCGGCGGCCCGATCTCCGGGGGGGCGTTCAATCCCGCGGTCGGAACCGGCGCCATCGTAATCAACACCCTGAGCGGGGAGGGCAGCCTGAAGGACCTCTGGTTCTACCTGGTGGGACCGTTTGCCGGAGCCGCGCTCGCAGCGGTGGTATTCAAGCTGCAGGGCGAGAGCTGATCCCCCCCCCAGCCTTCCCGGTCTGAGATGAACCGGTTCGCGATCGGCCTGCTTCCGGCCGTGGCGCTGGTGCTCGTGGCCTGCCGTCCCGAGCCCGCGGATTCGGCAGTCGAGCTCCTCACCGCTCGGACCATGGGCCTGGCGCACCTGCAACGCGACCAACTGGTCGAGGCGGAGGGCGAATTCCGCAAGGTCATCCGGCTCGCCCCGGACGAGCCACTCGGCTACGCGAATCTCGGGATCGTCTACCTCCGGCTCGGCAAACTGGAGCAAGCCGAAGCTCAAGCTCGTCGTGCCCTGGCGCGGGACTCGAGCGATCCCAACCTCAAGTTGATCCTCGCCAGGATCCAGGAATCGGCCGGCCGGCCGGAAGCGGCCCGGGCCACCCTCCAGCGTCTGCTCCAGGGCGACCCCGCCAACGCGAAAGCCCTCTATGGGCTTGCCGAGCTGGCTCAAACGTTTCCCGACCCGGCCGACCGGCCGGCCCGCGAATACCTGGAGCGACTGGCCGGCCTCCTGCCCGCGAATCTCGCGATCCGGCTGCGGTTCGCCGACGCTCTGCTCCAGAGCGGCGACGCCGACGCGGCGCTACGCGAATTGGAAGCGGTCCGGCAGCTCCCCCCGGAACCGCCCCGGGAGGCGAAGCCGTTCCTCGAGCCCGCTATTCGGGCCCTGCGAGCCTCCCCTCCCCGGCTTGCGCCGGCGGCGGCGGCGCTGGCCCGGTTTCACCGCTTCCTGGAGGTCACCCCGGCCTATCAGGCCGGCTTGCAGGCGATCCGCGGCCCCGGCGGCGAGGGCGCCCTGGCCGGCCTTGCGGTCCTGACCTTCACCCCCCGGTTCGAAATCCTGGAACGCCTCGGCCAGGATCAAAGGGCCACCCGCGAGGCGGTTCGTTTCGAGGACGTGACGGCCCGCTCCGGACTCGAAGATGCCCTAACCCGGCAGGGCGATACCCGCGCGGCCCTGGGCCGGACGGCCGTCGCGGTGGGAGACTTCGACGGCGACGGGGTGGACGATCTCTTTCTCTCGCGCCGGCAGCCGGACCGGACTCGCACCGGCGCGGTGTATCGCAGGGGAGCCGGACGGTTCCAGTCCATGGCCTCGCCGGCGGGCCCTCTCCCGGGAGCGACCGCGGCGGCGGCCGGCGACTACGACAACGATGGCCATCTCGACCTGCTCCTGGTCGACGAGGCCGGACGGGTCCGCTTGTGGCATAACACGGGTCGCGACGCCGGGGCCTTTCGGGAGCCGGCCGGCGGGGGACTCGACCCAATACCGCCGGCCCGAAAGGCGGTGTTCGTGGATCTGGATCACGACGGCGACCTCGACCTGGTGGCCGCGACCGAGGTCGGCGCCCGGATCTACCGGAACAACCTGGATGGGACCTTCCAGGATATGGTACCGCAAGGCGGCGTACCGGGCGGTTCCGACCCCATTGGAGACGTGGCGTTCGGGGATTTCGATAACGACGGGCGGATCGACCTGCTGCTGGCGCGGGCGACCGGAGACCTTGCCCTGCTGCGGAACACCGGGCCGGGGAGGTTCGAGGACGTGACGATTGCGGCCGGGCTCGCGACCGCGACCGGCGCGGGAGCGGTGGCCGTGGGCGATTACGACAACGACGGGTCCCTCGACCTGTTTACAGCGGGCGGTGGCGCCGGGCCGGTGCTCTATCGCAATGAAGGAGCGGGCCGGTTCGGGCCGGACGGCCCCTCGAGCCGGGCCATGCGGGAACTCCGCTCCCTGACTGCCGGCGCGGCCCTCTTCCTGGATTACGACAACGACGGATTCCTCGACCTTGCGGTCGTGGGAGAGCCGCGGGAGGATGGTGCCGGCGCCTTCCTGTTCCGCAACGACGGCACCGGACGGTTCGAGGACCGCTCCAGCATCCTTCCGGTTGAAGTGCGGGAGGCCCGGGAGGTGGTCGCCTGGGACGCCGACTTGGATGGCGATCTCGATCTCCTCGTTACTGCGCCTGATGAGGGTCCCCGGCTCCTCCGCAACGACGGGGGAAACCTCAACTTCTACGTTCGGGTCGAGTTGACCGGCCTCCGCACCGGGAGCGGCAAGAACAATCAGCAGGGGATCGGAGCCCGGTTGGAGCTCCGTGCCGGGGAGCTCTATCAGTCCCGGGTGGTGACCGGTCGGGTGACCCATTTCGGTCTGGGCCGCCACCTCAAGGCGGATGTGCTCCGCGTGGAATGGCCCAACGGGGTCCCCCAGGCCGTTTATCTCCCGGGCAGCGATCAGGACGTCCTAGAGGAACAGGTCCTCAAGGGGTCGTGCGCTTTCGTCTACGCCTGGGACGGCCACGGCTTCCGGTTCGTGACCGACGTCATGTGGCGAAGCGCGC
>DATECI010000292.1:0-3533 GCA_035286985.1 Gemmatimonadales bacterium | reverse complement strand
TTTCGTGTCCCTTTCCGGCAAGGAGGAGGGTATCGCCCGGCTTGGCCAACTCCAGGGCCTGACGGATCGCCTGACGGCGATCCGTCACTCGAAGGTGCGGCGCACCGGGCGGAAATCCCGCCATGATCTCATCGATGATTCGCTCGGGATCCTCGGTCCGCGGGTTATCCGATGTCACCACCGACAGGTCGGCGCGGGACCCGGCCAGCCGCCCCATGATCGGCCGCTTGACCCGGTCGCGGTCGCCCCCACAGCCGAACAGCACGATCAGTCGTCCCGGGGTGAGCGCGCGCAGGGTCTCGAGAGCCCGCTCGAGCGCATCGGGGGTGTGGGCGTAGTCCCGGAGCACCAGAACCGGATCCCCGGCGATTCGCTCCATCCGCCCCGGTATCTGGGGCGCGCCCGCCAGGCGCTCGACCACCTCAGCGAGCGGCAGGCCCGACCCGAGGGCGCAGGCGGCCGCACCAAGCGCGTTGGAGATGTTGAAGCGGCCCGGAAGAGGAAGCTCCGCTTCCCGGGTTCCGAAGCGGCCCTCGATTCTGAATCGACAGCCCCGGGCATCGAAAACGGGATCGGTGGCCCGCAGGTCGGCATCGGGGCAGAGCCCGAATGTCACCGTGGCCGCCGTCCGGGGAATGGCCGCCCAGGCCGGATCATCGGCGTTGGCCGTAACCACCGCGTCTTTCTCCAACAGGCCGAGCAGCCGGAGTTTGGCGGACTGGTAGTGGTCCATCGTGCCATGATAGTCGAGATGCTCCAGGGTCAGGTTGGTGAAGATCGCGCCCTGAAAGACCACCCCATCGAGCCGGCCCTGATCGAGGCTGTGGGACGAGGTTTCCATCGCGACCTGGCGGGTGCCCCGGTCCCGCAGCGCGGCGAAGGTGGCGTGGAGATCCACCGGCCCCGGAGTGGTCAGCGACCCGGCAGTGCTCGGCACCGCTTTCCCCTCCCCATCGAACGCGCCCAGGGTGCCGATCGTGCCCACGTCGCCGTTACGGTTCAGCAAATGGGCCAGGATCCCGGTCGTCGTGGTTTTGCCGTTGGTGCCGGTGATCCCGAAAAGGCGGAGATCGGCCGCCGGATCGTGATACCAGGCTCGGGCCAGCGCGATCGCGGCAAGCCGACTGTCGCGCACTACGATCTGGGGTGCGGCCGCTTCGGCTCGCTGCTCCACCACGACTGCCGCGGCCCCTCGTTCGATCGCCTGCGCGACATAACGATGCCCATCCTCCCGGGCACCCCGCATTGCCACGAACAAGGATCCGGGCCTGACCGCGCGGCTGTCGGTGGCAAGGTCGGTGATCCCCTCCAGCACCTCGGCCCCAGGCGCCTGGCGCAGCAGGCCCTCTCGCGAGAGGGCACCGAGCAGCTCTGCTGAACTCATCACGGGTTGCGGCCGGCATAGAGCACCACCGTCCGGCCGGTTGGAAGAGAGTCCCCTGCGGCTGGAGAAGTCCGGAGCGCCCGGCCCACCCCCTCGACCCGAACCCGGAACCCCCGCTGATGGAGCGCAAACACCGCAGCCCGGAGCGGTCGGCCGGAAACATCGGGCACAATGGTCGTTCGGGCCGAAGGACGTCCGAGCGGTCCGAGCGAATCCAGCGGGACGGCATGGATGCCCGACTCTTCGACCATCCGACCGCCCGACTTGGATTCCGAGCGGCCGTCCCGCCCGGCCAGCTCATTCGCATCCCACACCGCGCCCAGCTCGCTCTTGTCCAGACCACCCTTGGCCGCGGCCAGTGCCTGCCGCAGCATTTCGGCGGTGACCGGGGCGGCGGTCAGGCCGCCGTAGTAGGCCCCCCGGGGTCGGTCTATGGTCACCACGACGACCAATTGCGGGTCCTTCGCGGGATAGATCGCGGCAAAGGAGGCCCGATAATCTCCCTTCTCGTATGCCCCCCGCTCGGCGACGAGTGCGGTACCGGTTTTCCCGAGAATCCCGCCTCGAACCTGAGCGCGCCCCCCGGTGCCCGAATCACTCGCCGCCTCTTGCAGGAATTCCAGGATCGAAGCCGCGATTTCGGGAGGAACTGCCCGGCGCACCACCTCCGGTTGGTGCCGATAGACGACTCCGCCTTCCGGCCCCCGAATCTCGTGAACCAGGGTCGGAGCCAGTAGCACGCCGTCATTGGCCAGCGCACCATAGGCCGCCGCCAGCTGGACCGGAGTTACCGAGAACGAGTACCCCATGGCCAGGCTCTGGGCATCGTAGCCGAATCGCCAG
Source organism: Gemmatimonadales bacterium (assembly GCA_035286985.1). GTDB lineage: Bacteria > Gemmatimonadota > Gemmatimonadetes > Gemmatimonadales > GWC2-71-9 > JABFSM01. The sequence continues at coordinate 1,306 of DATECI010000292.1, read as the reverse complement.
CGGTGGGGCCGGTAGAGCAACCCCACCGCCTCGGAGGGAAACTCCACCCCGGTGGGCGCGCCGAACCCGAACCGGCGCAGCATGTCGTACTGCTCCTCGGGGCGAAGCTTCAGGGCGAACTTGGCGATCGCGATGTTGCTCGATTTCTGGATCGCGCGGGCCAGGGTAAGTTCGCCCGGGTCCGGATGCGCGTCGCGGATGGTCCGGGTCGATCTCGCCGTCGAAAAGGTCCAGGTGCCGTGCTCGCCGGAGACCGTTTCCGAGGGACTTACCCGGTGGAGGGCCAGCAACGCCGCTGCAGTGAACGGTTTGGCGGTCGAACCGGGCTCGAAGGGGCTGGTGAAGAAGGAAGGGACACCGCCTCCCGAGGTCGGGCCAAGGGCGGCGAGCGCGAGGAGCTCTCCGGTTCGCGGATCGAGGAAGACCACATCGCCTCCCTGGGCCTTGAAGTCCCGGATGGCCTTCGCCAGGGTGTACTCGGCGATGGCCTGCAATTCGGCATCGAGGGTAAGGGTCACATCATTTCCGGCCACCGGCTCCCGGATCAACCGGCCCGGAGATTCGAAGCGCCGCCCGGAAGGATCGCGCAGGTCGGTAGTGAGTCCCGGTACTCCGGCCAGCAGGGAATCGAGCGACCGCTCCAGTCCCGAGGCACCTCGGCCACCCTCGGGCGCGAGTCTCCCGATGATCGACGCCGCCAGAACCCCGTTCGGGTAGGAACGGCTGTAGATGGGCTCGAGGTGGACCCCCCGCAAACGGCGCAGCCGTGCCACCTGGCTGGCGGTGAATGGACCGTGGAAATAGGGATAGCGCGGCGTGCCGCGGCGAAACGCGCGCCGCAAAGACTCGGTCGCCACGCCCAGGTCGCTCGCGACCCGCCTCAGAACCTCGGCCGTGTCCCGAACTTCGTTGACTGCGATTTGAGCCCGGAACTTGGCCTGCGACACGACCAGCGGGATGCCGTGCCGGTCATAGATGGTCCCCCGCCGTGCATCGAGCTCTCGGGGGGCGGTCCGGATCATTTCGGCCCTCCGTGAGAGCTCGCTCCCCTGCACCAGCTGAAGCCAGCCGGCTCGGGCCAGAATCAGAAGGAGTCCGGCCCCGAACCCCAGCTGCAGCACGGCGATCCGCACGGCCGGCTTAGCCATCAGTTCCCTCCTCCCCCGCCCCGGCCGCTCCGCCCGCGTCCGGCTCGGGTCGTGTCCACCCGGAGCGGAATGTTCTCCGCATCGGAGGGAAGATGGAGCCCCGCTTGCTCCATCCGGGGCACCAGCACGTCCCGGCTGGTGGCGCGTCCGATCTGCCG
>DATECI010000291.1:0-4322 GCA_035286985.1 Gemmatimonadales bacterium | reverse complement strand
GGTCAGCGCCGTCAATCCTTACGGGATGACCAAGCTCACGATCGAACGCATTCTGCACGACGTCTGCCGGGCCGATCCCGGCTGGGCCGTTTCCATCCTCCGCTACTTCAATCCGGTCGGGGCCGATGCCAGCGGTCGGATCGGCGAGGCCCCGGCCGGGGTCCCGATGAATCTCGTCCCCTACATCACCCAGGTCGCGGTCGGCAAGCTGCCGATCCTGTCCATCCATGGGAGCGATTACCCGACCCGGGATGGGACCGGAGTACGGGACTACATTCACGTCACCGATCTCGCGCTGGGACACCTGCGGGCGCTCGAGGAGCTCCGGGCCGGCCCCCGGCTGGTGACCTATAATCTCGGCACCGGGCGCGGCTACTCGGTTCTGGAGGTGGTGCAGACCTTCGAACGGGTGACCGGCCGGACGATTCCCAAGAACTTCTCCCCCCGCCGGCCGGGCGATGTGGCCGAGGCATGGGCCGATCCGACCAAAGCCCAGGAGCAGCTCGGGTGGACCGCGACCCGTGGGTTGGAGCAGATGTGCGCGGATGCGTGGAGATGGCAGCAGGAAAACCCGCAGGGCTACGAGTCTCCGCCAGAGGGCGGCGCTACGACAGTAGTCGCCTAACCCGCGGCAGCATGGTCTCGATCGCTTCCACCGACACCGCGCCGACCGAGAGCCGGAACCAACCGGTATCCTCGGCCACGCCGAAGGCTTGGAAGGGGACCGCGGCGAGGCCCGCGCCGGTCAGGAGGATTCGGCGGAGGGCTTCGTTGTCGGGCACCACCCCTCCCGCTACCCGCTGCCCGATCAGGCCCACCCCGAGCGAGACATACATCGCGCCCTGAGGCCGGACACAGTCGATCGGCAGGCCGTCCCGCTTCATCGCCGTGAATCCCTGGTACAGCGCCTCGAGCCGGACCCCGAGCGCGCGAGTCATCGTGGCGCGGAATTCCCCGATGCCCGCGGCATCCTTGAGGAATCCAGCGGTGGCGACCTGCTCGGGTCGCGGGGCCCAGGCTCCGACGTGGCCCAGGAAATCGTTCATCCGCGCCATGACGGCCGGAGCGCCGGTCGCCCAGCCGACCCGGAGGCCGGTTCCGGCGAACCCTTTCGAGATCCCGTCTACCACGACCGTCCAGGGCGCTGCCTCGGGTACCAGCTCGAGCGGATGCGCCTGCTCCACCCCTTCCTGAATCAGCGATCCGTACATCAGATCGTAGAGCACAAAAAGGGGCCGCTGCCGCCGCTCGCCCCGCCGCTGGTTTTCCTCGACGACCGCCTGGAGGATCTCCCGGAGCGTTTGGGACCCGATGGCCGTCCCGGTCGGATTGCCCGGCGAGCAGAGACAAAGCAGCGTGGCCGTGCCGAGATGGGGCGCCAGGTCGTCGAGGGTGGGCTGAAACCGCTGCTCGGCGCTGGCCAGCACGGCGATCTTCTGCGCTCCCACCAGATCGGCGTAGTAATCGTTGTTCCAGCTGGGGACCGCATAGAGCACCGCATCTCCCTCATCGAGGATACAGCGGAACGCCGCGTAGATGGCGGGGCGGCCCCCGGCCGTAATCAGGATGGAGGAGACCGGGTATTCGACGCCGTGCTCCCGACGGAGGTACTCCACGATGGATTCTCGAAGCGGCAGAATCCCGTTGGAGGGTGGGTAGTTCGTTTCCCCGGCCCGAAGTGCTTCGATCAACCGGTCGCGGAGGGGGCCGGGAATCGGGAACTGGCGGGGATCGAAGTCCCCAACGGTGAGGTTGCAGAAGGGCAGCCCCGCGCTCTCGAGCTCGCGGACCTCGGCCGCGATCTTGAGGATGGCCGAGCCGCGCAGACCCCGCGCCATGATCGAAAGCGCCGCCCCCAGCGTGGATCCTTCTCCGAAGTCCAGGACCCGAGAACCGGCGGCGGTGACCATGCTCAAAGGTAGCGGCCATAGCGCATTAGGGTAGATTAAGAACTTCTCATGGAGGTTTCGTGCGGATTCTGGTGGTCGAGGACGACGAGCGGACAGCGGGCTTCCTTCAGCAGAGTTTGGAAGAAGACGGCTACTCGGTCAGGGTGGCCCGGGATGGGCGCTCTGCCCTGGAACAGGCCGGGCACAACCCTCCACCGGACCTCATCATTCTGGACATTCAGATTCCCGAACCGGACGGGCTCACCGTCGCAAGGACCCTTCGTGACCAAGGAAACATCACCCCGATTCTGATCCTGACCGGGCGCCCCACTCCGGAGGACATTGCGACCGGCCTCGATGCGGGTGGGGATGATTACCTCGTCAAGCCATTTGCGTTGGTGGAGCTTTTCGCCCGGGTGCGCGCCCTCACCCGGCGGCAAACGCCGGGAGTCCAGGGAACCCTGCGCGCCGGTTCGCTGGAGCTCGACCGGCTCCGGCGAACGGTGCAGCGGGCCGGCCGGGAAATCCCGCTCGCTCCCCGGCAGTTCCGGCTGCTCGAGTATCTCATGCTCAACGCCGGCCGCGCGGTGAGCCGGTCCGAGCTGCTCCGGGAAGTCTGGACCATCAGCTTCGATCCGGAGTCGAACCTGGTGGATGCCCATATCTCGACCCTTCGCAGTACGCTCGAGCGCGCCGGCGAGCCCCGCCTGATTCATACCGTCCGCGGAGTAGGCTATACCCTCAGGGCCGACCCGTCCTGATATGCGATCGTTCTGCTCGACGCTTCTTGCGCTCGGTGGCTCGCTCCTCAGCGCACTCCCCGTGGCGGCTCAGGCGCCTGCCCGACTCACCAAGGATCTCGACGCTCAGGTGGCCCAGGTGATGCCGCAGGTGGTCGGCTGGCGGCGGGATATCCACGAGCATCCCGAGCTCTCGAACCGGGAGCTCCGCACCGCCAAACTGGTGGCGGATCAGCTCACCCGGCTGGGGCTCGAAGTGCGCACCGGAGTGGCCCACACCGGGGTGATCGGAGTTCTCCGCGGAGGCAAGCCGGGGCCGGTGGTGGCACTGCGGGCCGATCTCGACGCGCTCCCGGTGACCGAGCAAGTGGATTTGCCCTTCAAGTCGACGGCTACCGCCGAATACAACGGGCAACGGGTTGGGGTGATGCACGCCTGCGGGCACGACAATCATGTCGCGATTCTGCTCGGCGCGGCGACCGTGCTGGCGCGAATGCGGACCGAGATTCCCGGCACGGTAGTGTTCCTGTTCCAACCCGCCGAAGAGGGGGCCCCCCTGGGAGAAGAGGGTGGCGCGAGCCTGATGATTCGGGAAGGTGCGCTCGCCGATCCTGCCCCCGGCGCGATCTTCGGGCTCCACGTCTGGCCGGAGCGGGTCGGGACGATCACCTGGCGGGCGGGCCCCTTCATGGCCGCGTCGGATCAGCTTCGGATCGTGGTGCGGGGGCGGCAAACCCACGGGGCGGTTCCCTGGGGCGGCGTGGATCCGGTCGTGGTGGCGTCGCAAATCGTGCTCGGCCTGCAAACGATTGCGAGCCGGCAAGTGGATATCACCAAGGTGCCCGCGATCGTCACGATCGGAAGCATTCAGGGCGGCAACCGGGGCAACATCATTCCCGACAGTGTGGTGATGCTGGGCACAGTGCGTACCTTCGATGAGGCCATGCGGGCCGACATCAAGCAGCGGATCGAGCGAACCGCAGGCTCCATTGCGCAGTCGGCCGGTGCCACCGCCGGGGTGGATTTTCCCGGGGCCAACAACCCGGTCACCTTCAACGATCCGGCACTGACCGAGCGGATGCTGCCGACGCTCCGGCGGGTCGCAGGAGCAAGCAATCTGCTGGCAACTGAGCTGCAGACTCCCTCCGAGGATTTCGCCTGGTATCAACAGAAGGTGCCGGGGCTCTTCGTCTATCTGGGAATCGTGCCCCAGGGTCGGGATCCTGCTGCGGCGCCGCGGAACCATTCCCCCTATTTCTTCGCCGACGAGGGGGCGCTTCCGGTCGGGGTTCGTCTACTCACCAGTCTGGCGCTCGACTGGTTGTCTGGAACGCCGGGGCCTGGACCCCGGCGATGACCCCGCCGCCCGAGCTGGCCCGACGAATCGGCCGCTGGGCGCTCACCGGGCTGGTCATCAACGGGATCATTGGAAGCGCGATCTTCGGACTGCCCTCGGCGATCGGGGGCCGGCTCGGCCGAGGGGCTCCCTGGGCGTGGGCGGCGGCGGCGGTGCTGATCGGGGTGGTGGTCGCATGCTTCGCGGAGGTGGCATCCCGGTTCCGCGACGCGGGGGGACCGTACCTCTATGCCCACGCCACCTTCGGACGGTTCGCCGGCCTCCAGACCGGATGGATGGCGTATCTCACCCGGCTCACCGCGGCCGCCGCGAACGCCAATCTCTTCATCATCTATC
>DATECI010000290.1:0-3193 GCA_035286985.1 Gemmatimonadales bacterium | reverse complement strand
AATTCGGGGTGCGGCTGGAGGACGATATGGTGATTACCGAAGCCGGAGCCGAGTTGTTTACCAAGCCGTCGCCGTCGCTGGAGGAGCCGTTTGCATAGACCGTTCAGCTTTCCAGCGTCTGCTCCACTCGCGCCATCGCCTCATCGAAGGCGGAGCTCGCTCCGCCGCCGCCCTGGCGCCCCTCCGCCAGCGAGTGCCGGGTGATGAACACCTCGTCCCAGCGGGCTCGCGGGGTGCGGCGGAGGATTTCCAGCGCTTCCCGGAGATCCGCTGGGGCGACCGGCTTGACCAGGTAGCCGCAGAATCCCGCCTCCATCAGCCGCCGGGCGTCGCCCGGGTACCCCGCAGCCGGCAGCATGATGAGGGCCGGCTTCCCTAACCCGCCGCGCTGGATTCGCCGTCCGATCTCATCGTAGGAGTCGGCGTCGTGGTCGCTGAAGATCACCACGTCCACCGCGTGCCGGCCCAGCTCGACAAGCGCCTCTTCCGGCGAGCCGAACCCGGATGCGCGATAACCGGCCGCCTCGGCGATTGCGGCCCACCCGGTCCGCTGAGCCGGATCGCGCTCCACCAGGAGCAAGGCGCCGGGCAGCGCACTGGTCGGCACCGGGTCCCGGCGGGCCCATTCTCCCACCGCGTCCCGGCCCGGCATCGAGAGAGAGGGAAGGGGCACCCGCAAGATGAACCGGGTTCCCGAGCCGGGAGGATTCTCTACCGCCAGGTCACCCCCCATCAAGCGGGCCAGATGCCTCGCAATCGGGAGTCCCAGGCCATCCTCCCGGGAAGAGGTGAGATCCCCCCGCCCAAATGGCTCGAACAAACTGGGGAGCAGATCGTCGGGCACCGGAGACCCGCTATCGGAAACCCCGACCCGAATGCCGCCTCCTGGCACCGCAAACCCGGCCGGACCCACCTCGATCGTGATTTCGCCCTGCGGGAGCCGGCTGAATCCGTACTCCACCAGCGCGGCCAGAATCTGCCGCAACCGCCCCGGGTCTCCCACTACCCGACGGGGGGGGGAGGCCTCCCGAGGAATGGTCACCCGAAGCGTCAATCCCTTGGCCTGGGCCCGCGCGGTGAGCGCCCGCTCGAGATCCTCGAGCATGAGTCCCAGATCGAACGGGATCGGCTCCAGCGGCAGGGTCCCACTTTCCAGGCGGGAAAAGTCCGAGACCTGGTTGAGGATCCCCCGAAGCGTCTCGGCCGCCTCCTGCAACGCATCCACGTAGGCGCGCTGACTGGGAAGCAGCGCGCCCATCCGGAGCAGCCCGCTGAGCCCGAGCAACGCGTCGGCCGGGGTCCGCATCGAGCGCCCGACCAGAGCCAGGATCTCGCCTCGGATCAGATTGGCCGACTCGGCCGCCGCCCTGGCCCGCCGCAGTGCCTCCAACTCAACCAACTGCTCCCGGAGCTCGTTGGTCGCGCGCTCCAGCGCCAGAAGCAGCCGGTCCCGCTCCCCATCGGTGGCGCTCGACTGACGAGCGGGCAAGGGAGGATGCGATTTAGAGAACTCTAGCAAGGCGGCACCGTCCTGAAAGCTGACAAATGAACGTCCATCATTCCAATTCCATGAACGGAGACGCAATTACCAATCCAACTTGCACTTAGCCAACTACAATGGACGGCCAAACCGGCTGCATTTGTCAGCATATCGTCAGGTAATTGAATAGTTCAATCCAGCTGGAGTAGCTGGCCGATTTCCGGCGGATGGTCTTCGCGGTGACAGAGAACGGGTTGCGGCTGGTTTGCGGAGGGGTCGAGAAGTTGACAGCAGTACGGGGAGGGGAGAACCGGAGCGCCTAATGCCACCCCATGCGGTCGCGGAGCGCGGTAATGTGCCCTACGTGGTGCCGCCCGTGCCACGCGTACATCGCGAGAACGCGATCGAGTCGCAAGGACTTCTGCTGCTCGGGATGAAAGAAGGTGCGGCCCCAGTCCGCCTCGGCCATCGCCCGAAGCAGGACCACCCACCGCCGGTGGAGTGCCTCCAGCAGCACCAGCGAAACACCGATCGTCGTGTCCCGGGTGTCGGGCAGCTCGGCCCAGCGGGCTTCCTGGTACGGCTTGACGACGGGATTGTCCTCGGTGAGGGCCAGCTTGAAGCGCACGTACGCGTTCAGATGGCTGTCGGGAAGGTGATGCACCACTTGCCGCACGGTCCAGCCCCCTTCCCGGTAGGGGGTATCGAACTGGGCCTCGCCGAGCCCATGCACCGCCGTGCGGAGCTGGCCCGGTGCATCGGCTATTTCCCCGATCCAGCCCTCACGGTGCACCGGGGTGATCTCGCCCGGGATCGTGAGCTTCCCGATCGGATAGCGCGGATCGCTCATGGACTTTTCTCCGCGTTCACGATGCGAAGCCGGACTGCTCCGGAAGCCAGGTTCACCTGGCCGTCGGGCGGAATCTGCACATAAAGGTCGCGCCCGCTCTTGGTGAGCGCGGGATACCGTTCCCCCACATCCATCAGCATGTACCGAAGCACCGTTTCCGGCATCGGAAAGCCCCCGATCCGGACCCTCTCCAGCCGGAAATGGGCGAGCCCTCGCCCGGCCGGCAGCTGGATGATTTCCGCGGCGATCACCGTGGAGGTGTCCACCAGCGCCCCCAGGGGGCCCAGCACAGCGCGAGCCTCCTGAGGCAGGTCCTGGAGCCGTCCCGAGAACTCCACGTGCTCGGTGTCCACCACCACCTGGATCTCGGTATTCTCCGGAATCGGCTCCACGCCGAGCCGCGCCATCAGATAGGAAGCCCAGTCCCCGCCCTCGATGTACCCCTCGGGCATGAACCGATCGAGAAAGACCGAGTCCACGACCGCCTGGGCCCGAGCCACCCCGGTTCGGGTGATGCGGCCAGAGCGCGGCTCCTTCTCCCCGGGGAGAGGGGATTGGCCGGAAACCGAGGGGACCAGGAGCAGAAGCGCGAAAATCGGTCGGCACCAGCGGACCGCGCGGGCGAACTGCAGCATGCCGCAATCTAGCGCAGGGACCCAAGCCCGCGAAGCTCAGCGAGGTAAGCCTCCGGGAATTCCAGCGACTCCGCCACAGCCAGGACGTTCTCCAGGTATCCCAGTGAAGGAGGCCCGGGCGCGGGATCGGCGCCGCAATAGAGCATGACCCGAACCCAGCACCGGGTCACGGCGCCCAGAAGCGCAAGCAGGTTCATGGCATCGACACTCGGGTTAAGGAGTTAGCCG
>DATECI010000289.1:0-2568 GCA_035286985.1 Gemmatimonadales bacterium | reverse complement strand
TAACCCGGATGACCTCAAAGGGTTAGAAGCGATCAGGCAGGAGCCCCGGCCGCCGAAGGGGACAGTTCGAGGACACAATTTGTCCCAGAATCTGGACTCTCAAGGGGCGGCAACAAGGTGGACATAGGAGGTCATAAGGTGCCGCTAACGGCGCTTAAGCGGCCATAAGGGGCGGTAAGTGGCGCTTAAGAGCCCACGTATGGCTCCCTAGTCCCGGCTCTTTTTTTAACTCCCCACCACCAGGTTCAGCAGCCGATCCTTCACGTATATCACTTTTTTCGGCTGCTTCCCATCCAGGAACTTGCTGATCTGGCGATCCCGAAGCGCGGCGGCCAGGACCGTGGATTCGGCGGCGCCCCGGGGGACCGTGATCTTCGACCGGGTCTTCCCGTTCACCTGGACCGGGATTTCCACTTTGTGTTCCACCGTCAGCGCCTCGTCCCAGGCTGGCCAGGAGGCGTCGAAGACCGAACCGGCTCCGCCGAGCCGCTCCCAGCACTCCTCGGCGAAATGGGGCGCGAACGGCGCCAGCATGACCACCATGTCCTTGACCATGCGGCGCTCGGAGCAGTTCACCGCGCGCAGCGCGTTGAGGAACTCCATCAGCGCGGCGATGGCCGTATTGTAGGACAAGGTCTTCAGCCCGGTGGTAACCCGCTTGACGGTCTGGTGCCACTTCACGACGATGCCCTGGTGGACCTCCTGGCCGGCCGAGGTGCGCTGCTCGCATTGCTGGACCAGTTCCCACACCTTGTCGAGGAACCGCCGGGGACCGGCGAGCCCTTCGTCGCGGAAATCACCGCCCTCCTCATACGGCCCCAGGAACATCAGGTACATGCGGAAGCTGTCGGCCCCCCACCTGGCCAGGTACCGGTCGGGAATCACGACGTTGCCCCGGGATTTCGACATCTTGGAGCCGTCCTTCACGATGGTCCCGTGGGCCCGGAAGCGGCGGAACGGCTCCTCGAAGGGCAGCAAGCCCTGGTCGCAGAGCACCATCGCGATGAAGCGGCTGTAGAGCAGATGGAGCACCGCGTGCTCGTTGCCGCCGATGTAGCTCGCCACGGGAAGCCAGCGCTTCATCCGGTCAGGGTGGAAGGGCCGATTCCCGAGCTCGGTCGAGAGGTAGCGGAGGTAGTACCACGCCGAATCGAGAAAGGTGTCGGAGACGTCGGTTTCCCGATGGGCCGGCTGGCCGCAGCGGGGGCAGGGAACCTCGAACCATTCCTTGTGCCGGGCCAGCGGTGAGATGCCGGAGTCGTCGGGCTGGAAGTCGGCGATCTCCGGGAGGAGCACCGGGAGATCCTGCTCGGGCACCGCCACCGGCCCGCAGCCGCGGCAATTGATGATCGGGATCGGCGGCCCCCAGTACCGCTGCCGGGAGATGCACCAGTCGTACAGCCGGTACTGGACCGTTCCCTTCCCTTTACCTTCCTGCTCCAGCCAGTCCACGATCCGCCGAAACCCCTCCCCCGCCGGGAGCTCGGAGAAGGGCCCCGAATTGACCAGCCGGCATCCGGTCTCCCCGGTCTCCGCTTGGTGGACCGGCGTGGCGCCGGTTTCCCCGGGCCTCGCCAGCACCCGTACGATGGGGAGCTGGTGCATGACGGCAAAGGCGAAATCCCGCTCGTCGTGGGCCGGCACCGCCATGATCGCACCGGTGCCGTACTCCATCAGCACATAGTCCGCGACCCAGACCGGGACCGGCTGATTGGTGGCCGGGTTGAGGGCGAACCCCCCGGTGGGGACACCGGACTTGTCCTTCTCCCCGACCTTCCGGGTGACGATGTCTTTGGCGGCGGCGGCGCGGCGGTAGGCCTGGACCGCGGGACGCGCGGCCTCGGTGGTGATCCGGTCCACCAGGGGATGTTCGGGCGCCAGGACCATGAAGGTGGCGCCGAAGAGCGTGTCAGGCCGGGTGGTAAAGACCCGGATCGGGCCGGCGTCGCCGGCGAACTCGATCTCGGCGCCTTCGCTCCTCCCGATCCAGTTGCGCTGGGCGGTGGTGGTGGAAGCGGACCAGTCCATTTTGACCGGATCGTCGAGGTTGGCGAGCAGCCGCTCGGCATAGTCGGTGATCCGGAAGAACCACTGCTCGAGGAACCGCTGCTCGACCTGCGCCCCGCACCGCTCGCACGCCCCGGTGATCACCTGCTCGTTGGCCAGTACGGTCTTGTCGTTCGGGCACCAGTTGACGGCGGCTTTCTTCCGGTAGGCCTTGCCGGCGCGATAGAGCTGGAGGAAGAGCCACTGGGTCCACCGGTAGTAGGCCGGATCGGTGGTCGACAACTCGTGGCGCCAATCGAACATCCCGCCGAGCCGGGTCAGCTGGCTGCGGAAATTGGCGATGTTGCGGGGGATCAGCCGGGCCGGATGGGTGCCGGTCTTGATTGCGAAATTCTCGCTGTGAATGCCGAAGGCATCGAAGCCGATCGGCTCGAAGACCTGGTAGCCCTGGAGCCGCTTGAACCGACCGTACACGTCGGCCCCGGTGAAGGCGAAGAAATTCCCCACGTGCAATCCCTCGGCGGAGGGGTAGGGGAACATCATGAGGTTGTAGAACGGCCG
>DATECI010000288.1:0-2659 GCA_035286985.1 Gemmatimonadales bacterium | reverse complement strand
CGATCGATGGTGTGGGTGCATAGGGCAATTCTCGGCCAGCGTCCCCCCGTGCAGCAACCCGATTCCCGCAAGCTGGTACCCAAACGCACGGCTGGTCCGGTTGACTGTTGACTGTTGACCGTTGACGCCGTTGGGGTGGGTGGGGGGCGGGGCTACCCCCGTTCCCATCTGAAACTAAATTCCCAGGTAACTCGTACCCCCACTCTATGACGCCGGATCCGCATAACCCCTCGCTGCCGTCGGTGTTCTCCCCGCTCGCCAAGGCGGTCCTCGATGCCTTCAGCGAGGCGGTGATCGTCTTCGACCCCCAGGGAAAGGTCCTCTACGCCAACCAGCCCGCCAAGGATCTGGGCCTGGACCTGACCCGGACCGCCTCGGACCTGATGCCCGAGCTGGCTGACCGCGGCGGCCGGCTCCAACCCCTCCGGGTCGGTGACCTCGAGCTGGGTGAGGCGATGTTACTGCAAGGTGCCGTAGGCCCGACGACGCTCGCCGAGCGGGAGCGGGCAGCCATCGTGCGCTCGCTCGATGAACACGGCTGGCGCCTGGCCGAGACGGCGAAGAGCCTCGGTATCAGTCGGACTACTCTCTGGCGGCGGCTCCGGGCCTATGGGCTGCATCGGGATGGCCGGAGCAAATGGGCCCAGGCCTCCTAGCGCTCGCTCTGGTCGGCGCGCCGCTTCAACAAACTCCGGATACCACCACCTACTCGAGCCCGGCGGCCCAGGGGCTCGTTGCGCGCGCCATGGCCCGGCACCGGGCCCAGGACTCCTCGGTCGCCGATTACCAGGCGCGGCTCCGTTACCGGCTGACGGCCGGCTTCGGGCGCCGGCGCTGGGGAGACGCGCCGCCGGTCGCGGCCGAGGAGCAGGAAGCCCGAGTGGCCTGGCAACTTCCCAACGATTTGCGGGTGGAGATCATCGGGCAGCGCTCCCGGATCAGGGAATCGGGGGCCGCGCTCTTCTCCAATTTCGATGCGCCGTGGTTCGTGCCGCGGGGGCTCAGCGACTCGGTGCGGATTTTCGGCACCGATTTTCCCGAGCGGGCCGCGCTGCATCCGCTCGCGGGGGACGGGCCGGATTGGTACCGCTACGCCGCGGGCGATACGGTGAGCCTGGTCATGGGAGACGGGGGGGGGCGGCGACTCCAGCTCACCGAGATGCGGGTTACGCCCAAGCGGCCCGGGCCCGCGCTCATTGCCGGCAAGCTCTGGCTCGATCTCGCGACCGCCGAGGTCGTCCGCCTGGCGTTTCGCTACGTCGGCACCGACCTCTGGGAGACGCCCAACCAGCCGACCCGGAAGGACAGCGCGGAGGCCCGCCGCGCCAACCGGCTGATCAACAAGTTTCTCTCGATCGAGGCCGACCTCGAGTACGCCCTCCAGGACGGGCGCTACTGGATGCCCTACCGGCAGGTGCTCTCGGGCCGGGTCCAGATCCCCCTGGTGAGCGACCTGTACGTCCCCTTCGAGGCGGTCACCACGTTTTCGGACTACGAGATCAATACCGGCCGGCCGGTGGCGTTCCGCCTTCCCCCGCCCCCGCCCGATTCCCTGAGGCAGAGAAGTCCCGCCCAACGAGAGGCCCGGCGCGATTCGCTGCGGGCCGAGCGGCGGGATAGCCGGCCCGACTCGACCCGGCCCCGGGAGCGGGCCGGGCTGCTGCCCGGCGGCGGCCGGTACGAGATCTGGCGGGCACCTCGCGATTCCCTGCATCGCTATGCTGACTGGGGCGACCCGCTCAGGTTGCGGGTTACCGAAGCGGACGACCGCCGGCTGCGGGAGACGCGGAGGGAGATCGCCGACCTGGTGGAGGGCCTGCCGCGCGGGGTCACCGGGATCGACCGGAGCGGGTTTTCCTATGAGCGACTCGCCGATGTGTTCCGGTTCAACCGGGTCCAGGGAACCTCATTCGGGGCGGGGTATCAGCTCGACCTCCGGGGGCTTCGCTACACCTCGCTGTACGGCACCGCGCGGTTCGGGCTTGCCGACAAGCATCCGACCGCGCGGGTTGCGCTGGTACGCGATGCGCCGTCGGGGCGGCTCACCGCGGCGGTGTATCACGACCTCGCCGAAGGCGATCCCTGGAGCCAGGGCCTCTCGGCGGCGAATTCGCTTCGCGCGCTGACGTCGGCCCGCGACGAGGGCGAGTATTTCCGCGCGACCGGCGTTTCCTTCAGCCTGGAGACGGGCTTCCTCCGGGGAGTCGAGCTCACCCTGTCCAGCCGGTTCGAGGGGCAGCGCTCGACACCGGGAGGCGCCAAGGCCTGGCTCAACGACGCATTCGGGGGAGACGGGATCCTTCCCGCCAATCCTCCGGTCGCGGAAGGGGACTACGGCTCCCTCCAAGTCCGACTCGAGGGCCGAGCCGGGCGGGCCCGATGGGACGTGAGTGCCGACGGGACGAGCGACCGGCATTTCGACGGGAAGACCGCGCGGCTCTACGGGCAGTGGCGCCAGCCGATCGGAGCCGGGACCGGGCTCACCCTGCGGGTCCGCTCCGGGATCGCCACCCGACCCACCCTTCCCCAGCTCGGGTTCCGGGCCGGTGGGCAGGGGAGTGTCCGGGGCTTCGATTACGGGATGCAGCGGGGCGATGCCTTCTGGGCGGTGCAAGCCGACTTGAGCCCGTGGCGCCGGGTGGTGCGGCCGGTCTTCTTT
>DATECI010000287.1:0-3555 GCA_035286985.1 Gemmatimonadales bacterium | reverse complement strand
CCAGGGGCCCCGAGCCGCTGTCTCGACCGACGGGCTGGAGGTGAGCTCCAGCTCCCGCCATTCGATCCGGGTGGCTTCCGCTTTGGCGAGCACCGGGGAAGGTTTCCCACCGGGCCGGTGGGTGCCGACCACGGAGTGCCCGCCGGAAAGAAGCCGGCGCGCCAGCCAACCACCCGCAAACCCGTCACCGCCGGTGAGGAGGACCCTCACCGGCCGCTCTCCCGTCTTCCTTCCAGACGGACCAGATCGGCATCCACCATCATCTTCACCAGGTCGCTAAAGCTCACTGTCGGCTCCCAGCCGAGCTGGTCCTTCGCCTTGGCGGGATTGGCCTGCAGCACGTCGACCTCGGCGGGCCGGGTGAAGGCCGGGTCGCTCCGGACGTAGCGGGTCCAATCCAAGCCGGCGTGGCCGAAGGCGGCTTCCACCAGGTCGCGCACGCTGTGGGTCACGCCGGTCCCGATGACGTAATCGCCCGGCTCCGGACGCTGCAGCATGCGCCACATCGCGTCCACGTAATCCCCCGCGAATCCCCAATCCCGCCGCGCCTCGAGATTGCCGAGCCGGAGCTCGGTGGCCAGGCCGAGCTTGATCCGGGCGACCCCATCCGTCACCTTGCGGGTGACGAACTCCATGCCCCGCCGCGGCGACTCGTGGTTGAAAAGGATGCCGCTCACCGCGTACATCCCGTAGGATTCCCGGTAGTTCACCGTGATCCAGTGCCCGTACACCTTCGCGACTCCATATGGAGAACGGGGATAGAACGGGGTGCCCTCGTGCTGGGGCGTCTCGTGCACTTTCCCGAACATTTCGGAGGAGCTGGCCTGGTAGAATCGCGCCCCGGGATGCGCCAGCCGGACGGCCTCCAGCATCCGGGTGACCCCGAGTGCGGTGAACTCCCCGGTGAGCACCGGCTGGGTCCACGACGCGGGCACATAGGATTGGGCCGCGAGGTTATAGATCTCATCGGGTTGGATATCCTTCACGACCACGGTAAGGGAATGCTGGTCGAGCAGATCGGCCGTGACGACGGTAAGTCGGTCGAGCAGGTGCTCGATCCTCTCGAACGAATGGTGGCTGGTCCGCCGTACCATGCCGACCACCTCATAGCCTTTGGCCAGGAGGAATTCGGCCAGATAGGATCCGTCCTGGCCGGTGACGCCGGTAATGAGGGCGCGCATCAGGCGGTCGGGCGGTGGAGGGCCGTCGGACGGTCAGGGAATCGCGTTACCGGCCGACCGCCTCGACCGCCTGACCGCCCCGAGAGTTGAGTCAAACTCGTCATGGGATTAGGTTTCCGTGTTCGAAAGAGTTCGAAAGATAGCCTTCATCGGAGTGCATCGATCCATGGCTCGCATCTGTGCCGTCTGCGGCAAGGGCCCCACGACGGGCAACCACGTCAGCCACGCCAATAACCGGGTAAAGCGGCGCTGGTACCCGAATCTGCAGACTGTCCGCGCCGTGGTCGATGACCAGACCCGCCGGATTCGGGTTTGCGCCCAGTGCATCCGCAGTGGTCGCGTGGTCAAAGCCGGGCGGCCCGGCCGGATGCCGGTCCAGGTCTGACCTCCGCACCGCGACATCGCCGGATGAAAAAAAGGGGACCTATCGGTCCCCTTTCTCTTTGTGGGTCCTCGGCCCTTCACTCGGAGAGTAGCTCGATCCGGGCCAGGTCGGCCCCGTCGCCAGGCCGATGCCCCAGTTTCAGAATCCGGATGTAGCCCCCCGGCCGCGCCGCAAACCGCGGCCCGATTTCGGCGAAGAGCCGCCCCAGCACTTCCCGATCCTGAATCCGCCGCTCCACTTGGCGACGGGCATGGAGGTCACCCCGGCGGGCCAGCGTGATGAGCCGCTCGGCAAAGGGCCGCAGCTCTTTGGCTTTGGCCTCGGTCGTCACGATGCCGTCGTGGCGAAAGAGGCTCGCGGCCATGTTCCGCAGCGTGGCTTTCCGGTGGGTCGCGGTGCGGGACAGCTGCCGGCCCTTGGCGCGGTGCCGCATCAGGCGGTCTCCTCGGGCCCCGGCTCCGAGGTTTCTCTTGCAGCCGGAGCCGCGGGGGCGTCGGGACTGGAGCCCGCCCGAGCTACGACCAGATCGCCATCCACTTCCTCGAAGGCCATGCCGAACCGCAGCCCTTCCTTCTGGAGGAGTTCGGCGATCTCGCCAATGGCCTTCTCTCCGACGTTCTTCACGTCGAGGAGTTGCTGCTCGTCGAACTCGACCAGATCCCGGAGGGTGCGGATGTTCGAGTTCTTGAGCGAATTCAAGGTGCGAACCGAGAGCCCCAGATCGTCGATCAGCCGCTCCAGCTTCAGCCGGAACCCGCTGGTTACCTTGACTCCCTCGGCGGGCGCGGGCCGCGCCTGGGGCACCTTTCCGAACTCGATGAACAGGCGGAAGTGCTCGGTGGCGAGCGCGGCGGCGTAGGCGATCGCGTCCTCGGGGCTGATCGTGCCGTTGGTCTCCACCATGACGGCCAGCCGGTCGTAGTCGGTGCGCTGGCCCACTCGGGTCTCGCTCACCGTGAAGTTGGCTCGCCGCACCGGGTTGTAGATCGCGTCGATCCGCACCACGTCCACCGGAAGGGACCGGTCGGTCGGGTGCATTTCCGCTTCCACGTAACCGCGCCCCTTGTTCACGTACAAGTCACAGCTTACGTCTTTGGGGTCCTGCACCGTGAAAAGAAGGTGGTCGGGATTCACTACCCGGACCCCCGCGGACTCCTGGATGTCGCGGGCGAACACCTGTCCCTTCCCCTCCCGGCGGATCCGGAGCACCGCTTCGTCCTTGTCCTCGTCGAGCACCAGGGTCAGCGACTTGAGCCGCTGAATGATCTGGTGCACATCCTCGAGAACCCCTGCCACCGTCTGGTGCTCGTGGACCACCCCGTCCATCCGAAAGGCCCAGACGGCCGAGCCGCGCAGCGAAGACAGCAGCAGCCGGCGCAGCGAATTGCCCAGCGTGTAGCCGAAGCCACGCTCCAGGGGTTGGAGCCGGAACTCAGCAATGTTGGGATTGTCGTCCCGCTTGGTCATCTCGACCATGTACGGGCGAACCAGACCGGTCATATCGATGGTCATGCGCTATCCGTTCCGATCACTTCGAGTAGAGCTCGACGATGAGCTGTTCCTGCGCGTTGAGCGGGATGGCCTCGCGGGTCGGCAACATGGTCAGCCGGCCCGAGGCGGCGGCGCCATCCACCGTGAGCCAGGACATTGGAGTCCCCCGGGACGCGCTTTCCAGAGCAATCTTGACCGGGACGAGGTCGCGGCTCTCCGGCGCGATTCGCACCTCCTGTCCGGGTTTGACCCGATAGGAGGGAATATTCACCCGTTCGCCGTTCACCTGGACATGGCCGTGGCGCACCAGCTGGCGCGCTGCTTTCCGGCTGGTCGAGAAGTTCATTCGGTAGACGATATTGTCGAGCCGGGTTTCCAGTGCCACTAGGAGGTTGGTGCCCTTGACCCCTGGCTCCTGACTGGCCCGCTCGAAGGTGTTGCGGAACTGATTTTCCGACACCCCATAGATCCGCCGGACCTTCTGCTTCTCCCGGAGCT
>DATECI010000286.1:0-3753 GCA_035286985.1 Gemmatimonadales bacterium | reverse complement strand
CCCGCCACAACCGGTCCTGGGCGCCCTGGTCGCGCAGCGGCGGGCTCATCACGTACCGCTCGTCGTCGCACTCCGCCGTGAGCAGCAGGTACTGCGGGCACGTCTCGCCGTGCACCGGGCGCCCCCGCTCTCGCGCCGCGGCCACCTCCTCCGCCGCCTCCGCGGCCGAGACGTGCACGATGTAGATCGGCGCGCCGGCCAGCTCGGCCAGCGCGATGCACCGGTGCGTCGCCTCGGCCTCCGCGAGGGGCGGCCGGGTGAGGCCGTGGCGGCGCGCTTCGGTCCGTCCCACCGCCAGCGCCCGCTGCTGCAGCACCTCGATCACCCCGCCGTTCTCGGCATGCACCATCACCAGGCCGCCGTTATGCGCACTGCGCAGCAGGGCACGGAAGATGGTCGCGTCGTCCACCATCAGCCGGCCGGGATAGGCGGTGAACAGCTTGAAGGAGGGGACGCCCTCGGCCACCAGCTCGTCCAGCTCCCCCTCGGAGCGCTCTGGCAGGTCGGTGACGATGACGTGGAACCCGTAGTCGATGACTGCCTTGCCTCGCGCCTTCGCCATCCAGGTCTCGAGTGCCTGTTGCAAGGTGCCGCCCGGCGCCTGCACCGCGAAATCCACGATGGTGGTGGTGCCGCCGCACGCTGCGGCGACGGTGCCCGACTCGAAGTCGTCGGCCGAGGTGTAGGTCCCGTACGGCATGTCGAGATGGGTGTGCACGTCCACCCCGCCTGGGATGACCAGCATGCCGGTCGCGTCTACCACCCGGTCGGCGTCCGCCTCGAGGCGCGGGGCGACCTCGGCCACGCGCTCGTCCACCACCAGCACGTCGGCCGCCTGGCTGCGGTCAGCGGTGACGACGGTGCCGTGGCGAATGAGCGTGCGCATGCGGGGATCTCCGGTTAGCCGACGAGGCGATCGTGCTCGCCATGCGTCCCGATCCACCACCAGAGCAGGCCATCAGCGACCTCGACGGCCAGCGGCCGATAGTGGCGCCCACTCGGAACGGACCGGAAGCGGGCCCCGCGCTTGAAACGGAGCGAAGGATGCCGAGGATCGGCTTTGAGGAGGGCGAACTGCTTGTCCGCGAGAGGGATAGGAGTTTTCTTCACCGTCCCGAAGGTACGGGCCGGGTCTCGGGTCGTCAACGCGCGGCCCGGCACGCCCGGTGCGCGCTGCCCCGGGGCTGCTGGAGCGCACGCCCCCGGCCCCGCTGGCTGCCGCGGCCTCCAGCCGCTTCCAGAGCCACTTGGGCGCGCCCCGGGGCCTTGGCCCGAGGCGGACCTGGATAGGCCGACGTCAGCCGGCGGATCGTGCACCCGGTGGAGCATTCCGCATCTCAGCCTTGGAAAGGACGTGACTTCGGAGGCCCTAAGTCTTGAAATAATGGCACGATAGCGGCATCTTTTGCGGTCGCCATGCTTAAAGTCACCGGGGTCGCGAGCGGATCGATTGCCGAGGAAATCGGGATTCTCCCGGGCACCGAACTCCTTGCGGTCAATGAACGGTTGCTGGAGGACTTTCTCGACTGGGAGTTCCTGAGCGCTGAAGAGGAGTTCCTGCTCAGGATCCGCCAGTCGGACGGGGAGGAAATCGAGGTCGAAATCGAGCGCCCCCTGACCGAGCCGATCGGCCTGGCAGTGGAGCCGCCCCGGATCAGGCGGTGTGCCAACCACTGCGATTTCTGCTTTGTGGACGGCCTGCCTGAAGGGCTGCGGGAGGTGCTCTATATCCGGGACGACGACTACCGACTGTCTTTCCGCTACGGGAATTTCGCCACCCTGACCAACCTCAAGCCGCGGGACATCCAGCGAATCATCGAATACCGCCTGTCGCCGCTCTACGTCTCGGTCCATGCCACCGATCCAGTTATCCGCCGTCGGGTGCTCCGGAACCCCACCGCCCCGAACATTCTCGAGCAGCTCGCCGACTTCGCCGGGCACGGGATCCGATTCCATACCCAGATCGTGATGTCGCCCGGCGTCAACGACGGGCCGGTTCTGGACCAGACCCTGGCGGATCTCTACCGGCTGGGCGATCCGGTGCTGAGTGTATCGGTCGTGCCGGTGGGGCTCACCGAATTCAGTAAACACGGCCTGGTGCGGGAACCCACCGCCAGGGAGTGTCGCGCCGCCGCGGAACAGGCCGAGGTCTGGCAGGAGCGGGCCCTTCTGGAACGGGGTCGCCATTGGGTTTATGGGGCCGACGAGCTGTACCTGCGAGCGGGGCTGGAATTGCCGCCCGAAGCGGCCTACGAGGATTTCGATCAGGTGGAGAACGGGGTCGGGTCGGTACGATACCTCCAACGCCGGATCCGGCTGGACGCGGCGCTGTTCGAGGAGTGGGCAGGCCAGCGAATCGGGGTCGTTACGGGTACCTCGATGGGTGGTTTGATGCCGCAAGTGATCGAGCCGCTCGCCCAGGCGTCCGGAGCCCGCTTCGAACTCGTCGTGGCGGAGAATGGTCTCTTCGGCCCCCGAGTGACGACCGCGGGCCTCCTGCCGGGAAGGTCCATCGCCGCGGTGCTCGCCGACCGGAGCGGGCTCGATTTCGCCCTGCTCCCCGGGGAAGCGCTCAACGAGGACGGGCTCTTCATTGACGGAATGCGCGCCGCGGATCTGGCCGAGCGGGTTGGGTTCCCGCTCCGCTTCAGCAAGGAGTTCAGCGACGCCCTGGCAGCAGGGGCGGTGGTATGAAGGCGGCTACCGTGGCCATCGTCGGCCGTCCCAACGTGGGCAAGTCCACGCTTTTCAACCGGATCCTCGGGGGCCGCGCGGCCATCGTGTCGGAGCGAACCGGGACAACGCGGGACCGCCACTTCGGCGAGGCGGAGTGGGGTGGGCGCCATTTCTGGCTGGTGGATACCGGGGGCATGGTCCCGGATTCCGCTGAGCCGATGGATCGGGCCGTCCGGCGCCAGGTCGAGATCGCGCTCGAGGAAGCCGACCTCATCCTGTTCGTGGTGGATGCCAAGGAAGGCCTTCATGCGGTGGACCAGGCGGTGGCGGAGCGGCTCCGGCGCGCCCGGCACCCGGTCCTGCTGGTGGTCAACAAGGTCGAGTCGGCCGCGGACGAGCTGGCGGTCCACGATTTCCACGCCCTGGGCTTCGGCGAGCCGGCCCTGGTGTCGGCGTCGGTCGGTACCCGAAGCGGCGATCTGCTCGACGCCATCGTGGCCCGGCTGCCTCCCCCCGCTGAGAAGGAGGGGGAGGAAACGGTGGACATCGCGATCGTCGGAAGGCCCAATGCGGGGAAGTCGTCGCTCGCCAATAAGCTCTTGGGCGAGGAGCGCTACGTGGTGCATCCGGTAGCCGGCACGACCCGGGATGCGGTTGATTCGATCCTGCGCTACCACGGCAAACCGCTTCGCTTCATCGATACCGCCGGGCTTCGCCGCCGGGCCCGGGTCCAGGACGAAGTGGAGTTCTACTCGACCCTGCGGACCGAGCGCGCGATCGACCAGGCCGACGTGTGCATTCTGGTGGTGGATGCCGGGCTCGGCCTCCACAACCAGGACCTCCGGATCGCTACCGAGGTCTGGGAGCACGGCTCAGGATTGGTGATCGCGGTCAACAAGTGGGACCTGGTCGGGGAGAAGGACGCCAACACCGCGCGGCGGGGCCAGGAGCTGCTCCAGGCCAAGGCGCCCTTTCTGCAATACGTGCCGTTCGTCTATGTGTCGGCCCTCTCCGGGCAGCGAGTGCGCAAAGTGCTGGATCTGGCCCTCGAGGTAGCCGAATCGCGCCGGCGGCGGG
>DATECI010000285.1:0-3056 GCA_035286985.1 Gemmatimonadales bacterium | reverse complement strand
GCCCGGACCCAGCTCCTGGCCCCGCTGTACGTGGTGCTCTTCGCCATCGTCGCTACCCTGGTGGCCTTCGACGGGATCATGGCCCTCCAGCCCCACTGGTTTTCGAACCTGCTCGGCGGCTTCTACTTCATGGGCTCGTTCCTGGGGGGGCACATGCTCCTGGCCCTCCTCATGCTGTATGGGCGACGGCATCTCGGCATTGCCGACCTGATCAGCGCCAAGCAGCGCCACGACCTCGGCAAGATGTGCTTTGGGTTCACCGTGTTCTGGACCTATCTCATGTGGTCGCAGTTCCTGGTGATCTGGTACGGCAACCTCCCCGAGGAAACCGGCTTCGTCTTCGCGCGACTGTGGGGGCCCTGGCTCCCGGTCGGGCGATGGGTCTTCCTCGGCATGTTCCTCATTCCGTTCTGGGGGCTCCTCTTCGTGGCGGCCAAGAAGTCGCCCTTTGTGCTCGGCCTGATTGCCACCGTGAGCCTCACGGCCCTCTGGCTCGAGCGCTATCTCCTGGTCACCCCGTCGGTGACCCAAGCGGAAGGGCCCGTCTTCGGAACGCCCGAAGCCGGCCCGCTCCTCGCCTTTCTGGGCGCCTTCCTGTTCTGCTATGCGCTCTTTGCCCGGATGTTCCCGATGGTCTCCCCCCGACTCGCCACCATTACGCTCACCGAGGAGCGCAGGCGCGGGCACGAGGAGGAGTTCCTGCATGAGGAGAAGCTGAAGGACTTCGCTATGCCGCCGGAGCTGGAGCGGCGGGAGCACGAGCGGTAGGACTTCCCGATTACCGTATTGTCGCCAACCTCGCCAGCGCATTGAGCGAATCCACCGACAACCTGCCCGCAATCGCCAGGATCCGGAGCGTCCTTCGTACCCCGCCCCCCGGCTCATCGACGTAGTCCGGCGCCGTTCGCGTTGTTTCGCTTACGTGGACATCGGCTGGCTGGCGCTTCAGGATATCTTCGACCCGCTCCACCGGTCCCTCGATGCTTTGGATTACTTCGCCGTAGGCATCCTGCTGCGCGACGATCACGGTCGGGCGCTCGCCCCGGGAGCCCGGCCGCAACAACACCCCGACCACGGGCATCCCTTCGATGAACGGCAGTCCGCTGCCGGCCAGTCTCAGCGCGTCCTCCCACTGGACCACCCGCCAGATCCGCCTGAAGGGATCCGGCCCCCCGGTTTCCGCTCGGGTTTCCGGGGGCGGTGCGGCTTCCCGGGTCACGGTGCCGAGCTCGGAAAGGGCCGAGGCGAGCCGGATACTTGGCGGAGTGGCGCTTGGCCCGCTGTTCCGTCGGACCGTTGGTGCGGGATCGGGCTCGGGCTCGGCGATCGGCGCTGGCAGAGCATGCTCCAGGTCCACCGCGGAATCCTGCGGCTCGACTGCCACCACCTGCGGGGCCGGTTTCTTCACCGGTGCGCTCGCCTCGACGATGGGCGCCGAGGGGAGCGTCCGGTGCGGGTCAAGAGCCGTACGGGCTACCCAGCCAATGCCCGTGGCGGCCGCGATCCCCGCCGCCCATAGCCCGGCCCGCTTGAACCGGGCCCGCCACATCGCGAATTGGAGTTGCCGGCTCCGGCGCTCGAGCAGGACCTGGAACGGGGGGGGGGTGATGACCGGATAGGGGGCCAGCCGGGCCAGGAGCGCCGTGGTCTGATCGCGCAGGGCCGCCACCAGGGCGCGCTGCGCCTGGCACTGTGCGCAGTGGGAAAGGTGGGTTTCGATTTCAGCGCATTGCGACCGGCTCAACGCCTGGTCGAAATAGGCGTGAAGCTCCTCGTCAGGAACGTGCCGCTCTGGCCTGGTAATCCATTCGGTCATGTGCCTCGATCAACCGTTTCCGGGCCCGCGCCAGCGTCGTCCCGACCGCCCCGACGGCAAGCCCCGTTTGCGCCGCGATCTCCGGATAGCTGAGCCCCGCATCCCACAGCAACAGCACGTCGCGGTCTCGCTCCGACAACTCGGCGAGTGCCCCACTGACCCGCGCCCACCGTTCCTCCCGCTCCACCGCCTCCTCCGCCGAAGGCTCCGGCGTCGAGAGCGGAATCGGATCGTCCTTGAGGAGCGTGAGGTGCTTCTTTCGCCGGATGGCTGCCCTGGCCTCGTCTCGAGCCAGATTGGCCGCCACCGCGAAGATCCAGGCCCGCGGCTTCTCGGGCTGGTGGGCCATGGCCCGGATAAACACCTCCTGGGCCAGGTCCTCGGCTCGATCCGGATCCCAGATCTTGCGATACAGGAATCGGACCACTGCCGGATAATGAGTCTTGTACAGCCGCTCCAGGTCATCCATCGACGGTTACCTCCCGCAGCTGTGCAACAACTTCCCGATATTGGACGCCGCGCGAGGGGCTACCTTGCACACATCCACCCACGTCTCGACCAACGGTCCTACCGGCCTACCGCGAACACGCACCCCGGATGCATTGTATCTCCCGCCTCCGGCCACTCGCTGCAGAGGTCGGGCTTCGCGGGCCTTCCGTCCGGACGGCGCCGGCCATGAAGCGCGCAGTGCACCCCATCCTCCACTAAGAAACCGCACGCTGAGATCAGTTCGGCCCCGAGGGAGTACGGTCCTTCCCGCTCCACCTTGCAGAGATAGGGGGATTGCCGCGAGCGCACCAGGGCCTCGAGCCAGCGCTGCCCCGGGGTACACATGATCTCGACTTGGAGGTCCCGGCAGCACGCCGCCCCCCGGGTGTTGTCGGCGGTTCGGCAGGCAGCTCCGACGCAGGGGTTGCTCCCGGCGTGGATAGGGAGCTCCCGGGGCGGCCGGATCGGCGGAGGCAGCACCCGGGTTACCGCTTGCGCCTTATCCACGATCCGGAATCGATCGCCCGGGAAGCACCGGGGCTCCGCTGGGTCCGGCCCCGGGCTGGCTCGCCGCGGCACCGGCCGCGTATAGCCATGCGCCCCGCAAGACTCGGGGCCCGTCCCGACCCCATTGAGCCCACTGGCCTCGCTTCTTCTCAGGTACTTGCACGGTACGTGAAGCACCGCCTCCTGAAAGAGGTCGCGACCGTCCCGGCGGAGATCGCCAAGGAAGGTGATTCGCTCAGTGTGG
>DATECI010000284.1:0-3920 GCA_035286985.1 Gemmatimonadales bacterium | reverse complement strand
ATGCCACCGCTATTCGGAATGCGATTCGAGTCGCGGTCCAAGCCGTCGAAGTCGGGCTGGCCCGCCACATCGCCGCTGAATTTGCCGACGCCCTGGAGGTGAAGCGGGCATGAGTGCCAATCCGATCGCCGCTATTACCGGACTCGGCACCGCGGTGCCGGCGCGAGTGATGACCAATGCCGAGTTCGAGAAATACCTCGACACCTCGGACCAGTGGATCGTGGAGCGGACCGGCATCCGGGAGCGGCGCATCGCCGGACCGGGGGAAACCCTGGGCCTGCTGTGTCGCGATGCCTCCATTCGCGCCATGGCCCGAGCCGGGATCGACCCGGAGCAGCTCGAGGCGATCATCATCGGTACCATCACCCCGGACCGGCGGCTCCCCTCGACTGCGTGCGAATTGCAGGCGATGCTCGGGGCTCGGCGGGCAGCCGCCTTCGACATCGCCGCCGCGTGTCCCGGATGGATCTACTCCCTCGCCATCGCCGAGGGGTTGATCGCCTCGCGCCAGGCGAAGTGTGTCCTTGCCATCGGCGCGGAAAAGCTCTCCGCCGTCACCGACTGGAACGACCGAAGCACCGCAGTCCTGTTCGGCGACGGCGCCGGCGCCGCCATCCTCGAGCCGGCCACCGGAGACGGACGGGGCATCCTCTCCATCATCATCGGGGCGGATGGCAAGCTGGCCGATTTGCTTTACATCCCGCGCGGTGGCGCGATCGATCCGGTGAGCCAGAAGATGGTCGAGCGGGGCACCCACTACATCCACATGGCCGGGCGCGAAGTTTTCAAGGCCGCGGTGCACACCATGGCCAAGGCGTGCGACCAGGCCATGGCCAAGGCCGGGGTTACCTCCCAGGACATCGATCTCCTCATTCCGCACCAGGCCAACCTGCGAATCATCGAGGCGACGGCGAAGCATGCCCAGGTACCCATGAGCAAGGTCATGGTGAACGTGGACCGCTACGGCAACACCTCCTCGGCCTCGATCCAGCTGGCCCTCGACCAGGCGATCCAGGAGGGGAGAATCAAGCCCGGTTCGTTGCTCCTCCTGGTGACCTTCGGGGCCGGATTCACCTGGGGCAGTGCAGTCGTGCGATGGTGAGCATCCTGCTCTTTCCAGGGCAGGGAGCCCAGCGGGTAGGAATGGGGAGGGACCTGGCGGAGGCTTTCGCTCCGGCCCGCGCCACATTCGAGGCCATTGACGCGGCGCTCGACCAGCCGATCACCCCGGTCATGTGGGAGGGGCCGGAAGAGCTGCTGCAGCGGACCGAGTATGCCCAGCCCGCCATCCTGGCCCATTCGGCGGCGGTGCTCGCCACTGTGGGAGACCGGCTTGGCCTGGTGCAAGGCGCCGCCGGCCATAGCCTGGGCGAGTACAGTGCCTACGTGGCGGCAGGTACATTCTCCGCAACCGCTGCTGCGCGGCTGGTGCGAACTCGGGGCCGCCTGATGTCCGAGGCGGGCGCCCGACGACCGGGTGCCATGGCCGCCGTCCTGGGTCTGCCCTCCGCTGAGGTGGAGCGGATTTGCCGAGATTCCACTGGAAACGGGGATCCGGGAATGGTGGTCGCCGCCAATCTCAATACTGCCGACCAGACGGTCATTTCCGGCGATCCGGCGGCGGTAATCCGGGCCGGAGAGGCCTGCAAAGCCGCGGGAGCCAAGCGGGTGCAGCCGCTCAAGGTGAGCGGCGCCTTCCATTCCCCGCTCATGGCGCCCGCCGCCCTTGGGCTCCGCGCCGTGCTCGACCGCGCCGATTGCGGGGAGCCGCGGTTTCCCGTCGTCGCCAATGCCACCGCGGAGCCGGTGCGCACCGCGCGTGACGCGCGGCGCCTGCTCATCGAGCAGCTCACCGCACCGGTCCGGTGGGTGGATTGCGTCCACCGGCTTGCCGAGCTCGCTCCCGGCGCGGGTTACGTCGAAATCGGGCCGGGCACCGTGCTCGGGGGATTGCTCAAGCGGATTCTCCCCGAGCCGGAGTACCTGTCGCTCGGCACCGCGAAGGAAGTAGAGCGCTTCCTCGCATGACGACCATCAGCCTGGAAGGCCAGGTCGCTTTCGTCACCGGGAGCACCCGGTGTCCTGGGAGAGCGCGCCGCGTGACCGCCGCCTTGCCCCCGGAGTCCCGGGATGCATTATTGGTGCAAATCGCCCTGGGGCGCCTGGGCCGGACCGCCGACGTGCGAACGCGGTGCTTTTCCTGGCCTCGGACCTGGCCGCTACATCACCGGCCAGGTGCTGGTGGTCGACGGTGGGATGGTGTTCGGAGTCCGCATTCACTCTAGCACGAGGGCCGCATGAGCGACAACATGGTCGAAAAGGTCAAGGACATCATCGTGGAAGAGCTGGGGGTCGAGCGAGCGAAGCTCACCGACGGCGCCAGTTTTATGGAGGATCTCGGCGCCGATTCGCTCGACACGGTCGAGCTGGTCATGGCGTTCGAGAAGGAATTCGATATCGACATCCCCGATGAAGAGGCCGAGAAGCTCCGCACGGTGGGCGATGCGCTGAAATACCTTCAGGACAAGCTCGGCAAGTAGTAATGGCCAGGCGGGTGGTGGTAACCGGCACCGGCATGGTGACGCCGGTCGGGCTGAGTGTGCCGGAAACCTGGGCCAATCTCCTGGCCGGCAAGTCCGGTGCGGCGCCGATCGCCAAGTTCGACGCCAGCCGGCTGCAGGTACGGTTCGCCTGCGAAGTGAAAGGCTTCGATCCGCTGGCCTATCTGGAGAAGAAAGAGGCCAAGCGGATGGATCTCTTCTGCCAGTTCGCCATTGCCGCGGCGCACCAGGCGGTGGCCGAGGCCGGGCTGGAGGGCCGGTTTCCCGCCCCGGATCGGACTGGCGTGGTGATCGGAAGCGGCATCGGGGGGATGATGACGCTCGAGGAGCAGGCCCTGATCTACCTCACCAAGGGCCCCGACCGGATCACCCCCTTCTTCGTTCCGATGTTCATTCCGAATATCGCCGCGGGACACGTCTCCATTCGGTACGGCCTCAAGGGACCGAACTTCGCGACCGTCTCGGCCTGCGCCTCCTCGGCCCACGCCATCGGCGAATCGTTCGATCTGATTCGGTCCGGGGCAGCTGATTGCATCATCAGCGGAGGGGCCGAGGCCGCCATCACCGGGCTCGCGATAGCCGGGTTCCAGAACATGAAGGCGCTCTCGACCCGCAACGATGCGCCCGAGTTGGCCAGCCGCCCGTTCGACGGCGAGCGGGATGGCTTTGTGCTGGCCGATGGCGCTGCCGCCCTGGTCCTGGAAAGTCTCGAGCACGCGACCGATCGGGGGGCGACCATTCTGGGTGAGGTTGTCGGGTACGGCATGAGCGCCGACGCCCATCACATCACCGCACCCTGTGCCGATGGAGATGGAGCCCGGCGAGCCATGATTGCGTGCCTCGAGGACGGGAAGATCGATCCCCGCGACGTCGGGTACATCAACGCCCACGGGACCTCGACCCCACTGGGCGATATCGCCGAAACCCTGGCCGTCAAAGCCGTGTTCGGGGAGGGGGCTCACCGGCTTGTCTTCGGCTCCACCAAATCCATGACCGGCCATCTGCTCGGCGGCGCGGGCGCACTCGAGGCCGTGGTAGCGCTGCTGGCCCTGGCGACCGGAAAGATCCCTCCCACCATCAATCAGACTAGCCCGGATCCGCAGTGCGATCTCGACTGCGCCCCCAACCGCACGGTCGAGCGTCGCGTCGATGTAGCCCTCTCCAATTCATTCGGGTTCGGGGGCCACAATGTGACCCTCGCCGTCCAGCGATTCGAGCGCTGACCACGTCTTCCTCCCCCCGCGCCTCACCTTCCGACCCCCCGACTCCTTTCATGACTGGCCCCGACTGCGCCGGAGCGGCTAGATTGCATTGATTTGGTAACTTCGGCCCCGGCACGGAGATAGGATGCCCCCTCTG
>DATECI010000283.1:0-3041 GCA_035286985.1 Gemmatimonadales bacterium | reverse complement strand
CCGCCCGGGACAACATCCGCTATCTCGAGGTGCGCTACTGCCCCCATCTCTCCACCCACGGCCGGCTCTCGATGGAAGACGTGGTGGGCGCCGAATCCCGCGGGCTCCAGCGGGGCGAGCGGGACTTCGGAGTCCGGACCGGCATCATCAACTGCTCGCTGCGCCATTATCCCCCCGATCGCTCCATCGAGATCGCCGAGCTGTCGGTCCGTACCAAACCGCTCGGGGTGGTCGGCTTCGATCTGGCGGGCGGCGAAGCGGGCTTCCCGCCCGGCGTGCACGGCGCCGCTTTCGATACCGCCCTGGCGGGCAATCTCGGGATCACCGTCCATGCGGGCGAGGCGTATGGCCCGGCCTCGGTGTCCGAGGCGATCCGCCGCTGCCATGCGATGCGGATTGGCCACGGCACCCGGCTCAAGGAGAATCCCGCCCTCCAGGATTTCGTGCGCGACCGCCGTATTCTGATCGAGACCAACATCACCAGCAACGTCCAGACCCGGGTGGTGCCCGAACCCTCCGAGCACCCGGTGCGCGGCTATTTCGACGCCCAGCTCGCCGTGACCCTCTGTACCGATAGCTGGCTCATGAGCGGGGTGAAGCTCACCGACGAATACTGGCTGGCCCACCAGAGTCTGGGCTTCACCCGAGAGGAGATCGACCGGATGATCCTCAATGGCTTCGCGGGGGCGTTCCTGGCGTGGCCCGAGCGGCAGGCCCTGATCGCCCGGGTGCGGGCCGAACTGGAGGCCATCGCATGAGCGGGCTCTTCCTCCTGCAGCAGACCGCCGCCGAACGGATTGCCCAAGCCCGGGAGGGGCTGGCGACTCCGCTGGCGGAGCGCCTGATCGGCCTGCTCGGGATCGCCACCATGATCGGCATCGCGGTGCTCCTGAGCCACGACCGCAAGAAGATCAACTGGCGGCTGGTGCTCACCGGACTCGGCCTCCAGGCAGTCTTCGGGATCATCGTGCTCAAGACCGCGGCGGGCCGGGCGGTCTTCGCGAGCATCGGCAACGCCATCACCAGCCTCCTGGGCTTCCAGGAGCAGGGCGCCCGCTTCGTTTTCGGCAACCTGGTGCAATCGAACGTGCCGGTTGGGCTGCCGGGCCCGGGAGGAGCGCTTGATACCTCGGCCGGGTGGCTGGCGAATACCGGGGCGTTCTTCGCGTTCAGCGTTCTGCCGACCATCATCTTCTTCTCCGCGCTGATGTCGGTGCTCTATTATCTCGGCGTCATGCAGCTGATCGTGAAAGGCATCGCCTGGGCCATGCAGAAGAGCCTCGGCACCTCGGGCGCGGAAACCCTCTCGGCCTCGGGCAACATCTTCATCGGCCAGACCGAAGCTCCCCTCCTCATCAAGCCATTCGTCAAGACCTTCACGCCCTCGGAGCTTAACACGGTGATGGTGGGAGGATTCGCCACGGTGGCAGGTGGCGTGCTGGCGGCTTACGTTGGGATGCTCCAGGGGCAATTTCCCGGCATCGCGTCGCACCTCCTGGCGGCCAGCGTGATGAACGCCCCGGCCGGCCTCTTCCTCTCCAAGATCATCGTGCCGGAAACCGGCGAGCCGGTCACCAAGGGCAGTCTTAGGCTGCCGGTCGAGAAGACCGAGAAGAGCGTGATCGAGGCCGCGGCGAACGGCGCCGCGACCGGGGTCCAGCTCGCCATCAACGTTGCGGCGATGCTGATGGCGTTCGTGGCGCTCATCGCCCTGCTCAACGCCTTGCTCGGCTGGGTGGGCGGGTTCGCCGGGGTGCCGGAGCTGAGCCTGCAGCTCATCCTCGGCACTATTCTCCGCCCGCTCGCCTGGGTGATGGGGGTTCCCTGGCAGGACACCGCTTATGTCGGCTCCCTGATCGGGATCAAGGCCTCCCTGAACGAATTCGTGGCCTACGCCCAGTTCGCGAAAGACCTGGGCGGGCCGCTGGTGCTGTCGCCCCGAAGCGCAATCATCCTGACTTATGCCCTGCTCGGCTTCGCGAATTTCTCCTCCATCGCCATTCAGATCGGCGGGATCGGCGGGCTGGCGCCGGAGCGTCGGGGCGAAATTGCCCGGTTCGGGCTCCGAGCCATGATCGCCGGCAATCTGGCGGCCTTCATCTCGGCCTGTCTCGCGGGAATGCTGACGTGAGCGACGTCGGCGCCGCCCGGGAGGTCATTGCCCGGCGCCTGGGAGGCCGGAAACCGGGTCTCGCGATCGTCCTCGGCTCCGGGTTAGGCGAGCTGGCCGAGCGCCTGGGCGACCCGGTGCGGATCCCCTACGCGACGATCCCCGGCTTCCACGTGCCCCGGGTGGAAGGGCACCAGGGCGAGCTGGTCGCGGGGACCCTGGCCGGCAGGGCGGTGCTGGCGCAAAGCGGTCGCTTCCACATGTACGAGGGATATACCCCCGACGCGGTGGCCTTTCCGGTTCGGGTCTTCGCCGCCCTCGGAATCCGAACCCTGATCGTCACCAACGCCGCGGGCGGAGTGCGCAAGAGTTTCGGCCCTGGCGCGATCATGTTGATCGCCGATCATCTCAATCTCACGGGACATAACCCGCTGGTAGGCCCGGCGCACCAGGGCGAGGAACGTTTCCCCGATATGACCCATGCCTACGACCCCGCCCTGCGGGGAATCGCCCGGGAAACCGCCCGGAAGCTCGGTATCACCCTCGAGGAAGGCGTGTACGCCGGCCTGATGGGTCCGAACTACGAGACCCCTGCCGAAGTGCGGATGCTCGAGCGGCTCGGGGCTGATGCGGTGGGCATGAGTACCGTGACCGAGGTCATCGCGGCCCGGGCGCTCGGCCTGAGATGTCTGGGGTTCTCGCTGATCACCAATCCCGGCGCGGGCATCAGCCCGACCCCCCTCTCTCACGCCGAGGTCATGGACATTGCGGGCAAGGCGGGGAAGGAACTGACCCGGCTGCTCGAGGGAGTGGTTGGGGCATTGGATGGGTAAAGCGTGAACGGTGAACAGTGAACAGTGAACGGGAACCGCCGGGCTGCAGCCGGGCGCATCGAATGCCGCCGCGTGAGCACATCTACCACGCTGGGCTG
>DATECI010000282.1:0-4582 GCA_035286985.1 Gemmatimonadales bacterium | reverse complement strand
TGAGGCCGCCACCGACCCGGCGGTGCTCCGGGCCGTGCTGGTACGGTTCGGCTGCTGTACCCCTGCCGAGGCGGGCGACCTCGCGGACCGGCTGCTCCAGAGCGGGCGGGCCGTACTCCCGATCGGTCACCGGGTGCGGCTGGTGGCGTTCGGTGCGATACCGGGCGGTGGTGGTCGGCCTCCCCACGAGGTGATCCTGCTCGGACACGTGGTGGAATACCTGCGGTCTCAGATTGCGCGGCACTGGGACACCCTGCGCCACACCGACTATAAGGACCCCGCTTTTGGTTTCCTCATGACGCTGGAGAAGGCGCGTCGCGGGCTGCCGTCCAGTTGACCCTTTCAGGAGGCCGGAAACGCTGATTCGACTCATACGAGAGGATTGCGGACCAATGATAGCTTTGGCTGGACCTGGCATCCCGGGCCTTCTCTGCCGGGAGAAGTAGCCTCATGCCTTCCATCCTGGCCCTCGACCAAGGCACCACCAGCTCCCGCGCCCTCATGGTGCACCAGGATGGCACCATCCTGGGCAGTGACCGGCGGGAGTTTGTCCAGCACTTCCCCCAGCCGGGTTGGGTCGAGCACGATCCCGATGACCTCTTTCAGTCCACCCTCGCTGCCGCGCGCGATGCAATAGCCGCGAGCCGCGAGCGTCCCGCGGGCATCGGCATTACCAACCAGCGGGAAACCGTGGTGCTTTGGGAGCGGAAGACACTGCGCCCCGTCGCGCCGGCCATCGTTTGGCAGGATCGCCGCACTGCGGATCGCTGCCGGGAGCTTCGGGCCGCCGGGATCGAGACCGACATCCGGACCCGAACCGGGCTGGTCCTCGATCCCTACTTCTCAGCCACCAAACTCGAATGGCTGCTCCGGGATCCCCACCTCCGGCGCCGGGCCGAACAAGGAGAGCTGGCTGCTGGGACGGTAGACAGCTGGCTCATCGCCCGGCTCACCGCGGGGCGGAGTCATGTGACCGATCCGACCAACGCTTCGCGGACCATGCTCTTCAATCTTGCCTCGGGAGACTGGGATCGCGATCTCACCGCCCTCTTCCGGGTGCCGGACGGCCTGCTGCCGGCGATCGTCGGCTCGAGCGGCCCCTGCGGCGAAACCGACCCCGCCTGGCTCGGCTACCCGCTTCCGGTCGCCGGTATCGCCGGGGATCAGCAGGCCGCGCTCTTCGGTCAGGGGTGTGTGGTGCCCGGGATGGCCAAGAACACCTACGGCACCGGCGCATTCCTGTTGCTCTATGCCGGGGAAACTGTGCCCGCCAGGCCCGAGGGGCTTCTCGTGACCGCGGCTTGCGATTCCCGGGGCGGGCGCGGCTTCGCGCTGGAGGGCAGTGTCTTCATCGCCGGAGCGGCGATCCAATGGCTGCGCGATGGCCTGCGGCTCGTGGAAGACTCAGCCGAGTCCGCCGCGCTCGCCGCCTCGGTGCCGGACACCGGCGGCGTGCATCTGGTGCCTGCTTTTGTCGGTTTGGGCAGCCCATATTGGGAGTCCGAGGCGCGGGGAACCATCACCGGCCTCACCCGGGGAACCACCCGTGCCCATCTGGTCCGGGCCGGGCTCGAAGCCATCGCGTTCAGCTCGCTGGAGCTCCTGGAAGGGATGCTCGCGGCCTCCGGCCTTGCCTTGCCAAGCCTTCGGGTGGACGGCGGCGCCACGGCCAACGATTGGCTGATGCAGTTCCAGGCCGACGTGTTAGGTGTTCCGGTCGAGCGTCCGGACCTCGTGGAAACCACCGCGCTGGGCGCTGCCGCACTCGCAGGGCTGTCGCTGGGGGTCTGGACCTCGATTCAGGACTTCGTCGCGACCCGGCGCCACACGGTATTCGAGCCCCGCTCAACTGCGGCGGAACGGCAGGTGCTGCTCCGAGGATGGCGAAGGGCGGTGGGAGCGGCGCTGCACTGGGCCCGGGAGGGTCGAGAAGGCGCCTAGTACTTTTTCACTCCGGCTTCACCCCCGCTTCACCCAACCCGCTTTAGCCTCTGTCAAATCGCATGGATGAGTAACCTCATGTCCCGAACTCTCGTGCTCGGTCTCGGCAATCCGCTCATGGGCGACGACGGCGCCGGCCTCGCCGCCCTGGCTTGTCTCCGGGAAGAATGGGACCTGCCCGACGAGGTGGAGCTGGTAGACGGCGGCACCTGGGGGATGAGCCTGCTCCCTCTCCTCGAGTCTTTTGCCCGGGTGATCCTGCTCGATGCGATCAACACCCGGGCCCGGCCCGGCACCCTGGTTTTGCTCCGGCGCGAGGAGCTCCCTCGGTACTTCGCCCATAAGCTCTCCCCCCACCAGCTCGACCTCCGGGAGGTCCTCGCCTTGGCGGAGCTCCGGGACGCGCTGCCCCCGCGGCTGATGGCGATCGGGGTCCAGCCCGAACGGGTCGAGCTCAACGCGGCGCTGAGCCCCCGAGTGGAGTCGGCCATCCGCAAGATGGTGGCGCTCACGATCGATCAGCTGGAGTGGTTGGGTCACCGCTGCGTCCGCCGCGAGTCGGTCTGTGCATGAGCTGAGCCTCCCGCTCGAGGTCTGGCGGCTCGCCGGGGAAGTGCTCGAGCGGGAGTCCGGTGTCGCGGCCCGGGAGGTCGGCATACTTTCACTCAATGACGGCGCGATCAGCTATGGCCAGACCGCCATTGTGGACTTGTGGGGCATCAAACCGCCAACCCGGCTCGACATCGTGGATCAGCCGGTAGCCGCGGGCGACTACATCCTGAATCACCTGGGCTTTCCCCTTCCCCGAATATGCTGAAGACTCGGTCCGGATCCCGTTGCGCGCCGCTTCGAGTAGCGGTGCTCACCTCCCGGCGCGCTCCCGGGCTCAGCCACCTGCTCGAACACGATCCGAATCGGGGGCGGCTGTATCAATTGGTCGTCGGGGTCGCGACCGAGCCCGCGAGCGAAACCGTGGCCCAGCTCGAGTCAGCCGGAGTTTCCTGCGAAATCCAGGACCTCCGAGCGTTTTGCTCCGTGCGTGGCGGCAAGCTCGGCGACCTCGGCCTTCGCCGGATCTTCGATGGCCGGACCGCGCGGTTTCTCCAGGCGTATCGGCCGGATCTGGTGCTGCTGGCCGGGTATCTCCATATCCTCACCGAACCAATGCTGGTGGCCTATCCCCAGGCTATTATCAACATCCATGACGCTGACCTGGCGATAACCGATGCGGATGGCAAACCCCGATACCGGGGGTTGCGGTCCACCTATGATGCGCTCGCCTCCGGTCAGCCCGAAACCCGCTCCACCGTTCACCTGGTCACCCCCGAGGTCGATGTCGGGCCGCCCTTGATCCGTTCCGGAGCATTCCCGGTACCCTCGATGATCGCCGACGCCCGGCGCCGGGGTGCTACCGAGATTCTCAAGACGTACGCCCACGACCAGCGGGAGTGGATGATGCGCGCGGCGTGGGGGCCGCTCCTCGCTCGGGCCATTGCCCTTTTCGCCCAGGATCAGGTGCGGGTTCTCGATGGCCGCGCGGTGATCGGGGGACGGCTCGGTCCGCTCGAGCTGGATCGGGAACGACCGGCCACCCGCCGCGCGGCGGGTTCCTGACATGCCTCACATCCGCACTGCAGTCGAAGGAGCCGCTCCTCGCCCTATTTTTGAAGGATTGTTCACCAGTCCTTCACAAAACCTTCACAGTCACCGGGCGATCCCTTCCCGGACCAATTAAGGAAGGGTCGTGATGCCGGTTCCGTGTAGAGCGTGCGGGTACGTGGGGACGGGGCAATTCTGCGCTCAGTGCGGAGCCCGTTTTGGCGCGGGCGGCCTGGCTTCCCGGGAACGCCGGGCTTGGCGGGCGGCCGGGATCGTCGCCCTGCTCGCGATCGGCCTGGTGACAGCCATGCTAGTTCGTGACCGAGGTGCCTCGGCCACTCCGCCGGCCGCTGCCGCAGGTGAGGGCGCCCTTCCCGACCTCAGCACCCTGACTCCCCGGGAACGGTTCGACCGGCTCTATTCCAGGGTGATGGAAGCAGCCCAGAGCGGAGACACGGCGACGTTGGCTCGCTTCGCGCCCATGGCCATCCAGGCGTATTCTCAGCTCGAGACGCCCGACGCGGACGCCAGCTATCATGCTGCGGTCCTCGAGCTCCACATCCGGAGCGATGCTGCCGCGGCCCTGCGGCTGGCCGACGCGATCCTTACCGAGAACCCCCGGCACCTCTTCGGATTTCTTATTCGAGGCACCGCGGCACGCCTCTCCGGAGATAGCGCCCTGCTCACCCGGGCCCGGGCTGGCTTCCTGGCTGCCTGGCAGCGGGAAACGGGGGCCCTTCGGCCCGAGTACCGGGAGCATGAGGCGATGCTGAAGCAGTTCAAGGCCGAGGCGGCTGGGGAGCGGTAACGCGGCGCGGTAGAGTTTATTTTGGGGGGAAGGAGATATCTATGCGCGCGGGCACCAAGTTCCTGATCGGAGCCGTAGTCATCGTTCTCGGGGTGGCGGGGTTGATTGCTTCGGGTGTCAAGCAAACCGGAGTGTACTTCCTAACCCCCAGCGAGCTGGTGGCTCGGGCCCAGTCCGATCCCAGCTTCCATGACGTCGGCCTCAAGGTGGGCGCCAAAGTGGTCCCCGGCTCGG